>DATMRN010000177.1:0-5716 GCA_035566275.1 Solirubrobacterales bacterium
GAGATAGAGGGCCTGACCACCCTGATCCCCTTCCACAGCGCCATCCTCGCCACCGAGCAGTGGGCAAACGGCGAGACCTGCCGCGACCTGATGGAGGACAGAGACTGGCTCAAGTCGACCGCCCCGGAGACGGGGGCACCCGTCGCAGTCGACGAGAGCGCCGAGGTGCTCGCCCGCGACTACAAGGTGGAGGTCTCAGGCAAGCTCTTCGACGTAAAGGTGATCGGCGGAGCATTCGGCGGCGGCTCCGTGCCGGCAGCAGGCAAACGTCCCCCCAAACGAGAGCGCAAGAGCGGCGGCGGCGCTGCCGCTTCGAGCACGTCACTTCCCTCGCCCCTCCAAGGCACAGTCCTAAAAGTCGCAGTAGAGAAAGGCGCCGAAGTATCAGAGGGCGACCTCATCTGCGTAATAGAGGCGATGAAGATGGAGAACGAGATAACTGCCCACCGCGCCGGGAAAGTAACCACGCTCAACGTCTCCGAGGGCGCCGCAGTATCCAGCGGCGACGTGCTGGCGGTGATCGAGTAGCAACGTCTGAGTGGGCGCACCCGACGCCCCTACTCACCCTAGTGCTTGTGCTTTTCCCTCTGAACCCTTAGCCGCTGATCCCGGGTCAGTGGAAACGGCGGGGTGGGTTCGCGACACACACTTCCAACGCAGGTCTCGAGCCGCAGCAACTGGTTGTGGAGGAAGTTGCGGATCGGGAAGAGGTTTGGGTCCTTGACCCGGTTGTTGAGCTCATACGGGTCCTTGTTCAGGTCGTACAGCTCTTTCTCCCCATTTGGCCACTCGATGTACTTGTAGGGGCCGAGGCGGATTCCGTAGTAGTTCTTGGGCGGCGCAGCGATCGAGGCCTTGGCGCCGCGGGCGCGGGCGCTGACGGCGGTGGGGGGCGCGGTGGGTTCGGGCGCGGGCGTCGCCGGCGGGCCACCGCCGTTCTCTTCGACGTCGTTGCTTTCCACGAAGGACTCGAAGAGGATCGGCCGCCGGGTGCGGAGGGTGGGGTCGTGCGCGAAGGGGTACAGCGAGCGCCCGTCGATGCTCTTGTCGGCTTTCGTCTGCGCGAGTTCGAGGATGGTCGGCGCGATGTCGATGTTCGCCGCCAACTCGCCCGTCGACGCGCCCGGTTTGATCCCTGGGCCGCGCATCAGGAAGGGCAGGTGGGTCGACGGCTCATAGGCGAGGAACTTGCCGCCGGTGAGGCGATGCTCGCCGTAGAAGAAGCCGTTGTCGGAGGTGAAGATTATGTAGGTGTTGCGGAGCCGATGGAGCGCGCCCAGCTGATCGACGATCTGCTTGACGCCGTCGTCGACCGAGCGCAGCGACTCCAGCGCCTTCTGGTAGTAGACGCGGTAGGTGTGGATTTCGGTGGGCGTGAGGTAGGGCGCTTCGCGGATGAAGCTGGGCTTGTCGTTGACGTTGCCCTCGTCGAATCCCTGCGAGCGGCTGTGCGGGTAGTGGGCGCCGGCGAAGGATTCGTAGTAACGCGGCGCCGGCTCGGGCCCGGCGGGGCGGCGGAAGTCGCCGTGCGGCGCCGTGTAGTCGACCTGCATGTAGAAGGGCTGGTTCGGCGGAGTCGCCGCCAGCTCCTGTGTCGCCAGTTCGTTGAACTTGTCGGTCTCGTAGTAGCAGGGCAGGCCGTTGGTCGGGGCGAACGGGCAGCCGAAGTCGTCGCGCACCCCGTATTCGCGGGTTTCCCAGCTCCCCGAGTCGCCGTAGGGGCCTTCGATCGCACCGTTGTTGTTGAGCATGTAGCCGTAGTAGTAGTGGTCGGTGTCGGCTTTCAGCACCGTGTGCCAGGCGCTCCACCCCGGCGGCACCGTTTTCCCGTTGTCGTACGGTTCGTCGCCGTAGCCGTTGAGGAACTTGCCGATGTGGATGGTGCGGTAGCCGGCGTTCTGCAACCAGACGGCGATGTTGTGGCTGAACGCTGCTCGCGAGGCGAAGCCCGGGTAGCCGCCTTCGGGGGGCACGTTGCCGCGGTCGTTGTGGTTGTGCGCGTAGCGGCCGGTGAGCAGGCTGACCCGCGACGGGCAGCAGAGCGGGTAGGAGACGTAGTAGCGGTTGAAGGTGACGCCGCGATCGGCGATCAGGCTCAGTGTGTTTGGCATTGCGACGATCGGCACTCCACCGGGCGGGGTGTAGGAGGCGTAGAGCTGGTCGAGCGTCTGGTCGTCGGTCTGGATCACGACGAAGCTGGGCCGCGGTTTGCCTTCGGCGGAGGCGTGGGAGCGCTCCCCCCCGATGGCAAGGGCGGCGAGTAACGCCAGCACGCCCACGGCGATCGCCAGCCGGGCGCTGACACGCACACGGGTTTGTGTCCGTTGGTGCATAGACATATTCATCGGGCGCCTTGGGTCGAAACCGGCGCCTACCGGTGGAGTTGCGCCTCGGAAGCTAAAGATTGCTCAGGACGCGCCGAGCTTTTTCGCCGCCTCGCGGAAGGTTTTGACCGTGGCGCTCGGCGCTTTGCGCCCCTCCAGCTTCTCGCCGTGGCGATTGACCCAGATCACGGGCACGTTCATCTTCAGCAGCGGCGCGACGTCGTTGGTGTAGTTGCAGCCGATGTGCAGCCAGCCTTTCTTGCCGCCGATCCGCCGTGCGCACTCTTTGAAGTGGACGGGGTCGGGCTTGTAGCTGCGGACCTGCTGCGCGGTGACGACGAGGTCGAGTTCGGTGCGCAGGTGGCGGCGGGAGATGCCGAGCAGTTTGTCGTCGACGTTGGAGATGATCCCGACCTCGTAGCGCTTGCCGAGCCGGTCCATCGCCGCGTTCGCCTCGCGGAAGGGCAGCCAGTAGGCGACGCTGTTGGGCAGGAACTGGGCGCGCGAGGGCTCGATCTCCCAGCCCAGCTCGCCGGCCACCTTGACGATCGTGCGGCGCAGGACCTCGGCGTAGAGCTCGTAGGAGCCGGCCATGATTTCGGCCTGGACCTCCATGAAGCGGGCGAGGAATGGACCCTCCTCGAAGCTGAACCCATCCTTCTCCGCCTCTTTCTTGACGGCGTCGATGATCCCCTTCTCCCAGTCGATCAGGGTGCCGTAACAGTCGGTGGTAACCCATTTGATGGTTTTCAGACTGGGAACGGGCATCGGGGACGCGGCATTATGCCAAGCGCCTCCCGGCCGGGCTTCCCGCCATCGGCCGGTCGGGTAGGCTGCCGCCCCGCGCCCCCGGCGCGCGCAGCGCAACCACCTCATGGACCTCCTCGAGTATCAGGGCAAGCAGCTGTTCGCCAAGCACGGCGTCGCCGTGCCGAGCGGCGAGGTCGCCGCGACCGTCGAGGAGGCCGTGGCCGCCGCCGAGCGGGTCGGCTACCCCTGCGCGATCAAGGCCCAAGTGCTGATCGGCGGGCGTGGCAAGGCGGGCGGGATCAAGATCGCCGCCGACCGCGGCGAGGCCGAGGAGCACGCGGGCGCGATCCTCGGCATGGACATCTTCGGGCCGCGCGGCGAGGGGCCGTTCCGTGTCGATCAGGTCTGGATCGAGGGCGGCTCCGACATCGCGTCGGAGTACTACGCCTCGGTGATCCTGGACCGTGGTGAGAAGAAGCTGCTGGCGATGGTTTCCGCCAAGGGCGGGATGGACATCGAGGCGGTCGCCGAGAAGGACCCCGACGCGCTGGTCAAGCGCCACATCGACCCGACGCGTGAGTTCGACGCCGCAGCGGCGCGCTCGATCGTCGAGGAGGCGGGGCTCGACGAGGACGCTCGCGGCCAGGCGGCCGAGGTGCTGGCGAGGCTGGCCGAGGTCGCAACCTCCGAGGACGCGACGCTGATCGAGGTCAACCCGCTGATCGTCACCGAGGGCCGCGAGGTCGTCGCGCTCGACGCCAAGGTGACGATCGACGGCAACGCCCTCTTCCGCCACGAGGACCTCGCCGAGATCGCCGACACCGCCGACGACCCCCAGGAGGCGATGGCCAAGGAGAAAGGCCTCACCTACGTCAAGCTCGACGGCAACGTCGGCATCCTCGCCAACGGCGCCGGGCTCTGCATGTCGACGCTGGACGTCGTCGCCCAGGCGGGCGGCGCGCCGGCCAACTTCCTCGACGCCGGCGGCGGCTCCAAAGCGGAGGCGATCGTCAACGCCCTCGAGGTGATCGTCTCCGACGAGAAGGTCACCGCGATCCTCTTCAACATCTTCGGCGGCATCACCCGCTGCGACGAGATCGCCAAGGGCATCGTCGAGGCGTCGGCGCAGCTCGATCTGGAGGTGCCGCTGGTGGTCCGGCTCGACGGCACCAACTCCGCGGAGGGTCTGAAGATCCTCGCCGAGGCGGACCTGCCGAACCTGCGCCAGGAGAAGACGATGCTCGACGCTGCGCGCCGGGTGGTAGAGCTGGCCGGAGCGGCGTCATGAGCACGCCAATCGCCACGGGCTTGAACACCCGGCTGCCATCGTGGCGCTCGGCGCGCTCATGGGTGGCTCTATGAGCATCGTCGTCGGCGAGGAGACCAAGCTCGTCGTCTCCGGGCTGACCGGCCGCGAGGGCTCCTTCCACGGGCTGCGCAACCGCGACTACGGGACCGACCTGGTGGCCGGGGTCACCCCGGGCAAGGGCGGCCAGGAGGTCGAGGGCGTGCCGGTCTTCGACACGATCAAGGAGTCGGTCGAGGAGGCTGGGGCCAATACCTCGATGATCTTCGTCCCGGCGCGCTTCGCCGCCCCGGCGATCGACGAGGCGATCGAGTCCGGCGTCCACACGGTGATCGCGATCACCGAGGGGATCCCGGTGCTCGACATGCTCAACACCTACTGGAAGGCCAAGGAGGCGGGTGTGCGGCTGATCGGGCCGAACTGTCCCGGCGTGCTCTCGCCCGGCAAGGCCAACGTCGGCATCATCCCGGCCCAGTTCTTCGACCCCGGCAAGATCGGCGTCGTCTCCAAGTCGGGCACCCTGACCTACCAGATCGGCAACGAGCTGAAGCAGGCGGGGGCGGGCAACTCCTCGATCGTCGGGATCGGCGGCGACCCGATCGTCGGCGCCGACTTCATCGACGTCCTCACCCTCTTCGAGGCCGACCCCGAGACCGAGCTGATCGTGATGGTCGGCGAGATCGGCGGCGACGCCGAGGAGCGGGCGGCGGAGTTCATCGAGTCAGAGGTCTCCAAGCCGGTGGTCGCCTACATCGCCGGCTTCACCGCCCCCCCGGGCAAGCAGATGGGCCACGCCGGCGCGATCATCTCCGGCTCCTCGGGCACCGCCCAGGCAAAGAAGGAAGCGCTCGAGGCAAAGGGCGTGCGAGTCGGCGAGAGCCCCACCGAGGCCGCCGCGATCGCTGTGGAAACCCTGGCGGGTCTGGGTAGGGGTTCCGCTTAACTTTTTCGGTGGGGCGTGGTCGGCTGGCCGCGGTTGCAATGCCGAAAAAGTGCAAGACGCTCCACCCCTACCCAGACCCACTTGAAGCTACCGCCCCGCGCAACAGACGGCGCAGTTGTGCGGCGACCGCGTGGCTGTCCCCATCAAGGCGGCGGTGTGTGAGCCGGATCACCTTGTAGCCGGTTGCTTGCAGAGCCGCGTCGCGGGCTCGGTCGTGCTCGAAGGCGGCGCGGTGGTGGTGGTAGGTGAAGCCGTCGAGTTCGACGATGAGGCGCGCGTCGGCCCAGAGCGCGTCGACCTCGAAATCGAGGACCGAGGTGTTGGTGGCGGGCGGGGGGAGACGGTGTTCGCGGCAGAAGGCGACGAAGCGGTCCTCGAGCGGGGAGCGGGTGA
>DATMRN010000178.1:0-13015 GCA_035566275.1 Solirubrobacterales bacterium
TGGCCCGCAAGCTCGAGGAGGAGACCGCGACGGGCCGCCGGGTCGTCGCCTTCGGCGAGTCGAAGGAGGCACTGCCCCTCAACCCCTCCGCGGAGACGCCGCCACGGGTCGCCCCCGTCGCCCTGGTCGTGCTGGAGGAGACGCTGCGGCCCGACGCGGCCGAGACGATCGCCACCATGTGCGCACAGCAGGTTGACCTGAAGCTGATCTCGGGCGACGCGCGGGCAACGGTGACCGCTGTCGCCTACGGCGTCGGGGTGCCGGTCAACGCCGGCGTGATCGAAGGCGGCGAGCTTCCCGATGACCCCGAGGCACTGGCCGAGGCGGCGCTGCGCAACACGATCTTCTGCCGGATCAAGCCCGAGCAGAAGAAGGCCCTGGTCGCGGCGCTCTCGGAGTCGGGGCGCTACACGGCGATGATCGGCGACGGGGTCAACGACGTGCCGGCGCTGAAGCGGGCGCGGATGGCGGTGGCGATGGGGTCGGGGGCGCAGGTGACGAAAGGCGTGGCCGACGTGGTCCTGCTCGAGGACGAGTTCTCGCGCCTGCCGCAGGCCATCGGCGAGGGGCGGCAGATCGCCCGCAACATCCATCGCCTTGGGCGGCTCTACCTGACCAAGACCGTCTACGCGGCGGCCCTGATCCTCCTCGTCGCGGTCCCGGGGTTCGCCTTCCCCTTCCTGCCCCGCCACCTGACCCTGGCGGGCCTGTTCACGATCGGCATCCCCTCTTTCGTCCTCGCCCTGGCGCCTTCGGACGGGCCGCTGTACCGGGGGCGGTTGATCAGAGCCCTGGCCGCCTTCGCGGTGCCGGCCGGGCTGGCGACGGCGCTCGGGTCGATCCTCTCCTTCTTCCTCGTCGACACAGTCTTCGGTGGCACCCTGGAAGCCGGCCGCACCGCGGCGACGACGACCCTGATCGTGCTCGGCCTCAGCTTCGTCCTGCTCCTGGAGCGCGGCCCGGGCCGCGAGCACATCGCGATCCAGAGCTACATGCTCGCCCTGGTCGCCGGCCTCGGCGCCCTCTTCGCCCTCGGCCTGGCGGCCGCCCCGATACGCGACTTCTTCCAGATGGTCCTGCTCAGCGCCACCCAATGGTTCCTCGCCCTGCTATCCGCCGCCGTCGGTCTGACCATCGCCAGCGTCCTCTGGCGCCTCCCCCAGATCGAACGCATGGAGGCAACCGAGGAACTATTAGGAGCGCCCGACGATTAGCGGGGCGGCAATACGAACTGGGTGACAATCAGGTTGGCCGCGAGGCGGGGCTCCTCGCCATCCCGGATGCGCTCGATCTTCACCTCGATCACCACGGTGCTGCGACCGACGTGAAGGGGCGTCGCGATGGCGATGATCTCGTCGCCGGGGAGCCCGGCCGAGAAGACGTTCAGCTTCAGCTCGATCGTCGTGAAGTCGTGGCCCGGCGGGATGTTGCGAAAGGTCGCCCAGGCGGCGACGGTGTCGCCGAGCGCCGTCCAGGCGCCCCCGTGCACGTAGCCGCCCGGATGAAGGTGGCGGCGGTCGACGACGATCCGTCCGCGGGCGTGCGTGTCCTCGATCTCCAGCGGCTCGACCCCGAGATCGCCGGGAAAGCTGTCGGAGAGGAAGTCGCGGACGTTCTCGGTCGTGAATGCCGGGCGGTCGTTCATCAGCGCCTCAGTTGAGGCGTTCCACGATCATGGCCTTGCCCTGCCCGCCCGCTACGCACATCGTCTCCAGGCCGACCTGGCGGTCGTCGGTCTCCATCACGTTGAGCAGGGTGCCCATGATGCGGGCGCCGGTCATACCGAAGGGGTGGCCGAGGGCGATCGCGCCTCCGTGGGTGTTGAGCTTGTCGATCGTGATCCCGCATTCGTCCATGATCGGGATCACCTGGGCGGCGAAGGCCTCGTTCAGCTCGACCGCACCGACGTCGGAGATCGTCATCCCGGCCCGGTTCAGCACCTTCTTGATCGCGCCGATCGGGGCGACGCCCATGTACTCGGGCTCGTTGCCCCAGGTCGCGGCGGTGACGATTCGCGCCCGCGGCGTCAGGCCCAGCTCCTTGGCCCTGGTGTCGCTCATCAGCAGCACCGCGGCGGCGCCGTCGTTCAGCGGGCAGGAGTTGCCGGCGGTGACCCCGCCGCCACCGAAGGCCTCCGGCAGCTCGGAGAGCTTCTCCAGGGTCGAGGAGGCGCGCGGCCCGTCGTCCTTGGCGATCTCGGTGCCGTCCGGCAGCGTCACCGGGACGATCTCGCGGTCGAAGAAGCCATCTTCCTGCGATTTGACCGCCAGCTCCTGCGAGCGCTGCGCGAACTTGTCCATGTCGGCGCGGCTCACCTCGTAGCGGTTGGCGACGTTGACCGCCGTCATCCCCATCTCGATGTAAGCGTTGGGCTGGCCGTTGTTGCCCTGCAGCTTCTCGTTCTGGTCGGCCACGCCGGCAGGCTCGGTGCGCTCGTTGTAGCGGCTGACCCACTCGACCCCGGCGGCGAGGTAGACGTCCCCCTCGCCGGCCTTGATCGCGTTGCCGGCATGGCGGATCGCGTCGAGGCTGGAGGAGCAGTAGCGGGAGACGGTGACGCCGTTGACCGTCTGCGGCAGCTTCTCGGAGAGCAGCGAGACGATGCGGCCGATGTTGAAGGCCTGCAGGCCCTGCGGCATGCCGCAGCCGCAGAAGAGGTCCTCGATCGAGGCGGGGTCGACCTCCGGGTTGCGCTCGAGCAGCCGATCGACGACATAAGCGCCCATCTCGTCGGGTCGCAGCTGGGCGAGGGAGCCCTTGAAGGCGCGGCCGATCGGCGTGCGGAGGGTGTCGACGATCACTGCTTCGGGCATGCGGTGTCTCCTTGGAGGCTGGGGTCCGAAAGTGCGCGCCGCAGGGTAGTTGACATCGCTCGGTGTCGCCTTTCTCGGCTAAGTTAAGCCGATGTCGCTCGACGGGCTTCGGGCATGGATCGGGGAGTTGGAGCGCAAGCTGGGCGCGCGCACTCGCGTCGGCCTGGTGCTGGTGGCGATCGCGGTCGGCGGCGCCGGCGCGGCCATCTACCTGTCGTTGGACGCAGCCGACAACAGCGCGAGCAAGGACGAAGTCCAGCAGGTCCAGACCCAGGTCGACCAGCTCGGCGGCGCCTCCTCGAAGAGCGGCGGGCTGGAAAGCCGCGTCGCCGCGGCGGAGGCCGAGGCGAGCGAAGCGAAGGCCGAAGTCGCCAAGCTGCAAGCGCAGGTCAAAGCGCTCCAGGCTCAGCCGAAGAGCCCCCAGGCGAGCGGCGCGAAGAAGTAGCGCTTGTGACGAAATGCACGTATGTGCGTGGTCATCGTCCCCGCCCTGCGTTACATTCGCCGCAATCCACCTCGCGGGCAACCGTGAGCCTTGCCGCGAAGCGGCAGCGAAAGGAGGCCCCCTCATGCCCGAGGGCTACTGCGTCAAAGAGCGCAAGAAGGTCGAGATCAGAGACCCGAAACAGGTGACCATGAAGAACGGTCGCCCGGCGATCCAGGGTGTGTGCCCCGACTGCGGCACGAAGATCTTCAAGATCGGCAAACTCTAGGAGCCGGTCCCTGAAGCTGCCGCCTCCCGGCGCCGGCGGGATTTGCCGGCGCCGGGATCGCCGTCTTCGGCGGCCTGGCCTGAACCCAGTCCCCTGGCTGTCCGTACCCCGGGCAGTCGTGAATCTCTTCCCTGCCTCAAGATCGCTCTGATGCCTCCCGGGGCGCTCACCCGCGAGCGAGACGTGCGCGAGGCCTACGCCGCGCACGCCGGCGAGCTGTACGGCTTCGCGATGCGCTCGCTGGGCGACTCCGGCCTCGCCGAGGAGGCGGTGCAGGAGACCTTCCTACGCGCCTGGCGGGCGGGGGAGCGCTTCGACCCGCAGATCGGCTCGCTGCGGACCTGGCTGTTCGCGATCCTGCGCAACGTCGTCATCGACCTCGGGCGCGCCCGCGCCGTGCGTCCCGGGGTCGCGGAGGGCGGCGTCGAGCCCTCGGTCGAGCCGCTCGACGAGGCGCTTCTCGCCTGGCAGGTCGAGGAGGCGATGCGCAGGATCGGCGAGCAGCATCGCCAGGTCCTGGTCGAGACCTACTACCGCGGCCGCCCCTACGCCGAGGTCGCCGAGGAGCTGGGCGTCCCGGAGGGAACCGTGAAGAGCCGCGTCTACTACGGGCTGCGAGCGCTGCGAGTCGTGCTCGAGGAGATGGGCTATGAAGACTGAGAGCTGCCGCGAGTGGCGGGAGTCGCTCGGCGCCTACGCGCTGGGCCACCTCCCCGACGACGAGCGCGCCGGGCTCGAGGCGCACCTCGACGGCTGCGCCGAGTGCCGCGCCGAGGCCGACTCCCTGGCCCTGGTGTCGCGCCTGCTGCCCCACGGCGACCCGGAGCGCTTCGGCCCGGCGCCGGCGCCGCCCACCGCGCTCGCCGGCCGGGTCGCCGCCGCCGTCGCGGCGGAGCGCCGCGACGGCCGGCGCCGGCGCCGGCTGCGGCTCGGGCTGGCATTTAGCGGGGCAACTGCCGCCGCCGCGACGGCGGCACTGGCGATCTTCATCCTCCCGGGCGGGAGCGCCCCGGGGCCCGAGCAACACCTGACCTTCCGCTCGGTGCCGCAGGGCGTGACGATCGCCGCGACCCTGAACCCGCAGGCGTTCGGAACCGAGATACACATGTACGTGAAGGGGATCCGCTCGGGAACGCTCTGCCGCGTGTTCATGCGCGGCCCGGGCGGAGCCGATGTCTCGGCCGGCACCTTCCGCTACCGCTGGGGCGGCGACGAAGCCGCTGTGCTCAGCTCCGCGCTCGACCTCTCTCGCGCCCGCGCTCTCGTCGTCCACGCGGGCGGCCACACCTTCGTCGCCCCGATCGGCGGGGACAAGACAGCCATGTACGACAAACCCCAACAGGAGGCAACCACGTGAACAGGACCCTTCCCGCAGTCACCCTGCTGGCCCTCGCCGCGGCACTGGCGATCGCCGGCTGCGGCAGCAGCAGCAACAGCTCAAGCTCGGCCGAAGGCGGCGCCTATGGATCGGGCGGCGGAAATGCCGCTTCGACGCAGAGCACGACCAGCGGCTCGGCGAGCGGCGGCTATGGCAGCGCCGCCTCGTCCACCTCGACCGGCGGCGCCGCCGCGGTCGTCTCGGTCGGGAGCGCCCCGAAGGTCGGCCAGGTCCTTGTCGACTCGAAGGGGATGACCCTCTACTACTTCGAGAAGGACAAGAAGGGCGGCGGCAAGTCGAACTGTTCCGGTTCTTGTGCGAGCGTCTGGCCTCCGCTGAGCACCAGCGGCTCGGCGAAGGCGATGGGCGGCGCCGAAGCGTCGCAGACGGGAACGATCAAGCGCAGCGACGGCACCTCCCAGGTGACCTACGCCGGTTGGCCGCTCTACACCTACACGGCCGACACGAAGCCGGGAGAAGCCAACGGCACGGACGTCAAGTCGTTCGGCGGCGCCTGGTACCCGCTACACCCCAACGGCGAAAAGGCCGGCCACTAGGAGTTCTTGCGGCCGGCGGCAGCCGGGGGAACGAGCCCGCGGATCTCCGCCAGGAGCCGCGACGCGATCTCCCCCGGCTCCTCGCCGGGCCGCGCCTGACCCCCGGCCGGCTCGAAGAAGCGGAGCCGGACCCGCGGGCGGCGCGGGAAGCTCGTGAAGGCGGTCGTCCCCTCGATCGCCACGCACACGAGCTTCGCCTCGGGAACCTCGAGCGCGAGGCGGCCGACGCCGCTGCGCGCTCGCAGCACCTTGCCGCGGGAACGGGTGCCCTCGGGGAAGACGCCGATGCAGGCGCCCCCCCGCAACTCCTCGATCGCCCGGGCCAGCGCCTGCTTGTCGCCGGCGCCGCGCTCGATCGGGATCTGGCCCATGCCGTTGAGCACCGGGCCCAGCCCACGCACGTCCCATAGCTGGGCTTTGGCGAGCGCCTTGATCTGACGCCGCCGGATCGCGGCGACGCCGACCATCACGGGGTCCCAATGGCTGTCGTGATTGCCGACCACCAGCAGAGGCCCGCTCTCGGGCAGCGTATCGAGGCCCTCGACCTCGAGGCGACCCCACGCGGCCATCGGCCGATTGACGGCCATCGCCACCCTGTACATGCGGCTCGGCTCCTTCATCGACCCCCGCGCAGGCGAAGCATCATCATGCCTTCGATCGGAAACCTCCATCGGCGGCGAGGACGGTAGTAGATGACGATAGGCGACAGCGGCAAGGGCATCGAAGTCGAAGGGCTGGTCCGCGAGTTCAAGAACGGGCCGCGGGCCGTCGACGGGATCGACCTGAACGTCGCGCCGGGTGAGATCTACGGCTTCCTCGGCCCCAACGGAGCGGGCAAGTCGACGACAGTCCTGATGCTTACCACGCTGCTGCCGCCGACCGCCGGGACCGCGCGGGTGGCGGGCTTCGACATCGTCAGCGAAGGTCCGCGGGTGCGCTCGGCGATCGGGGCGGCGCTGCAGGAGGCGGCGCTCGACCCGCTCCTCACCGGGAACGAGCACATGCGCCTGCAGACCGCGCTGCACGGGATCGCCAAGCCCGAGCGTGAGCGCCGTGGCCGCGAGCTGCTGGCCCGGGTCGGCCTCTCCGAGGCCGCCGACCGCAAGGTCGGCGGCTACTCGGGCGGGATGAAACGGCGTCTCGATCTCGCGCTCGCCCTCGTCCACCGGCCTCGCATCCTCTTCCTCGACGAGCCGACCACCGGCCTCGACATCCAGAGCCGCACCGCGCTGTGGGACGAGGTGGCGCGGCTCGCAGCCGAGGAGGGCGTCACCGTCTTCCTCACCACCCAGTACCTGGAGGAGGCAGACGCCCTGGCCGGCCGGGTCGGGATCATCGACCACGGGCGGCTCGTCGCCGAGGGCACGCCCGCCGAGCTGAAGGCCGAGATCGGGCGGCCGACCGTGGAGGCGGAGCCGCGCGACCCGGAGGACCAGCCGAGGGTGGCCGCCGTGCTGGAGCGCTTCGGCCCCGGCGCCGGAGCCTCGCCGAGGGGAGCCGCGGCGCGGCTGGAGGGCGGCGAGTCCGACCTCGCCGAGGTCGTTCGCGCGCTCGATGCCGAGGGCATCGCGATCGAGCGTCTGCAGCTCCACGCCCCCTCGCTCGACGACGTCTTCCTCGCCAAGACCGGCCGCTCGCTGGAGGGCGCGGGCGAGGCGGAGGAGGCCGACACGGGCGAGACGGAGGTCGTCGAGGCGTGAACTCGACCCTGAGGACCCAGGTCGGTCAGCTCGCCCATCGCTCGGTCCTGCGCACCCTGCGCCAACCAGCGCAGATCGTCCCGGCGCTGATCTTCCCCCTCTTCCTGCTCGCCGTGAACTCCGGCGGCCTCAAAGACGCCACCAACCTCCCCGGCTTCCCGACCAGCTCCTACCTGACCTTCGCCCTCGCGGTCCCCTTCATGCAGGGGGCGCTGTTCTCGGTGATGAACGCCGGCACCGACCTGGCCCGGGACATCGAGACCGGCTTCCTCAACCGTCTGGCGCTGACCCCGTTGCGCGGGGCGGCGCTGCTCAGCGGGCTGCTCGCCGGCGCGGTGGTCCTCGGGCTGATCCAGGCGGCGACCTACCTGGTCGTCGGGCTGACCGCCGGCGCCGAGCTCGCCGCGGGCGTGCCGGGAGCCTTCGTGATCGTCGCCCTCTCGGTCCTGATCACCGTCGGCTTCGGGGCGATCGGCCTCTTCGCGGCGCTGCGGACCGGGTCCGGCGAGGCGGTGCAGAGCCTCTTCCCGGTCTTCTTCGTCTTCCTCTTCCTCTCCTCGATGGCGCTGCCCCGCAACCTGATCCAGGCCACCTGGTTCCGCGACATCGCGACGGCGAACCCGGTCTCCTACCTGCTCGAGGCGTTCCGCTCGCTGCTGATCACGGGCTGGGACGCTAAGGCGCTGGCGCTCGGCTTCGGGATCGCCGTTGCGATCCTGGCGATCGGGATGTTCGCCGCCGGCTCGGCGCTGAGGACGAGGCTGGTGCGGACGTGACCGGGAGCCGTGACATCCCCGCCGACGGCCGGCGCCGCGAGGGCGGCGCCTTCCGCGCGATCGCCCTCGCCGTCGCCTGGCGCAGCGTCCACAACTTCCTCACCAACCCGGCCTTCTTCGTCCCGGCGCTGGTCTTCCCTCTCTTCTTCTTCGTCGCCTTCGCCGGCGGCCTCTCCGCCATCGCCAAAGCCCCCGGCTTCGACTTCCCGAGCGGCTACACCGCCTTCCAGTTCGTCTTCGTCCTGCTTCAGTCGGCGGCCTTCGGCGGCGTCTTCACCGGCTTCGGGATCGCCCGCGACTTCGAGACCGGCTTCGCGCGGCGCTTCATGCTCGCCGCCACCCACCGCGGCGGGATCGTCGCCGGCTACGCGCTCGCCGCCCTGATCCGGGCCTTCGTCACCTGGACGGTGCTGACGACGGTGGCGCTGGTCGCCGGAATGCAGGTCGGCGGCAGCGGCGCCGACCTCTTCGGCCTGTTCGGGCTCGCGGTGCTGGTCAACCTGACGGCGACGATGTGGGCGGCCGGGGTGGCGATGCGGGTGCGCTCGATCCAAGGCGGCCCGCTGATGCAGTTCCCGGTCTTCCTCATCCTCTTCCTGGCGCCCGTCTACGTGCCGCTCGCCCTACTCAGCGGCTGGATCCACACGGTGGCGTCGGTCAACCCGACGACCGCCCTGCTCGAGGCGGGGCGTGGCTTCATCTCCGGCGAACCGGTCACCGTCGCCCTCGCCTTCGCGCTCGCGGTGACGCTGCCCGTCCTCTTCGCGCTCTGGGCTCGGGGCGGCTTGAAGCGCGCCGAAGCCGCCGGCTGACCCCGCGGGGAGGCTTGACAGGCGGGTCTAAGATGAAGTGGTGGTTGCAATCAGGCGATTTCGTCCGATTCTCCTCTGCTCTGCTCTCTGCTCCCTCTGCCTGCTTGCCACCGCTGCCGCCGCCGACGCCGCTCCCAGGGGCTTCAAGCTCGGCGTCTCCTCCGGCGACGTCAGCAGCGGCGCGGCGATCCTCTGGGCGCGGGCCGACAAGGCCGGCACGGCGCTGGTCCAGCTTCAGAAGGGCGGCAAGTTCGGCCCCTGCGACATCGGCGGAGCGCCGAAGAAGCTGACGTCGAAGGCCGCGAAGGGCGGCGACTTCACCGTCCAGGCGCGGGTCACCGGGCTGAAGCCCGGGCGCAGGTACAGGTACCGCTGGTGCATGGCGGGCGGTCGCCGCAGCGCCGTCGGCAGCTTCGACACCGCCCCCGCCCCGAGCCAGGCGAAGACGATCCGCTTCGCGATCACCGGCGACCAGGACGCTGCGCCGCTGCCGGGCACGAAGACCCCTTACTGGAACGATTTCGGCGTCTGGCGGCGGATCAAGGCCGAGAACAACAACTTCAACGTGCTGATGGGCGACACGATCTACTCGGACTCGGAGGTGCCGGGAGTGGGCGGCGTCGCCGGCACCGCGCTCACCATCGCCCAGAAGTGGGCCAAGTACCGGCAGAACCTCGAACAGAAGCCGTGGGCGAGCGTGCGCGGGGCGACCTCCTACTACGCGCACTGGGATGACCACGAGTTCATCAACGACTTCGCCCGCTCGGAGAGCGTCTTCCCGGAGGAAGGCGGCAACGTCGAAGTCAACGGCGAAACCCTCTACAAGAACGGCGTCAAGGCCTTCCGCGACTACAACCCGATCACCTACTCGAAGCAGAACGGGATCTACCGCACCTTCCGCTGGGGCAAGAACCTCCAGGTCTTCTTCCTCGACGAGCGCTCCTTCCGCAGCTCCAAAGCCGACTACGGCGGCGCCTGCGACAACCCGCCCGGCAGCGGCTCGCCCGACCTGGCGCCAACCGCACCGGCCGCCAACCGCGCCCTCTTCTCCGCACTCGTCCCCTCGCTGGCAAACCCGCCCCCGGCGGCCTGCGTCGCCGCGATCAACAACCCCAACCGCACCATGCTCGGTCAGCACCAGCTCGAAGTCTTCGAGAGCGCGATCAAAAGCTCGACCGCGACCTTCAAGGTGATCATGAACGAGGTCCCGATCCAGCAGTTCTACGCGCTGCCCTACGACCGCTGGGAGGGCTACGCGGCGGAACGCACCAAGCTGCTCACCTTCCTCAAGGAAAACGTGAAAAACGCCGTCTTCCTCACCACCGACGTCCACGCCAACATGGTCAACGACGCCCGCCTGCAGACGCTGGAAGCCGGCGGCCCGGTCAACTCCGGCGTGACCGAGGTGACGACCGGCCCGATCGCCACCAAGACCTTCGCCGGCGAGATCAACGGCGCGGTCAACAACCCCGCCGCCGCCGGCCTGATCCGCGCCCTCTTCTTCAACGCCCCGCCGCCGACCGGGGTCGGGATGCAGTGCTCGGGCCTGGACCAGTTCAGCTACGCCGAGGTCGTCGTCAACAAATCCCAGCTCACGGTCCAACTCAAGGACATCGAAGGCAACCCGGTCCAAAACACCGCCGACCGCACCAAACCGGCCACCCCCTGCGCGACGATCGTCATCCCGGCGCAGTGATCCCTGCAGACGACTTACTCAGCCGCCCTTTTGAGTAGCTCTGGGAGCTGAGGAGATGGGGTAAATAGGTATTTGCGCCCTACCCGATGCTGTTTCAGGAGGCCCTTCTCGACGAGCGGCCTCAGGTCGTTTCGGGCAGTCTCATGCGTCACGTTATGACTTGACGCATGAGAGTTGAACGAATATGCCGTGTCGGATTCCCGGACAGCGTTCCCTAGCAATGCAAGTTGCCTGTGATTGAACTCGGGAGAGCCCTTGATGAGCTTCTCGACATCGCGTATCTCTTTGACCTTCTTTCGTAGGTATGCGTCCAGCTCCTCGACCGCCCGCTGGATCACCTCCAGTTGGTAAACGATGAAATAGGTCGTGTCTCGCTCGTCGGTCTCGGTATAGAGGAATGCCTTTGTGTATTTCGATGGGGCCTTGCGGAGAATGCTTGAAATCGACAAATACTCGACGAGCCAATACCCGTTGGTTCCCATGTACCAGTAGAAGAGTGCCCGTGCCGTCCGGCCATTGCCGTCTTCAAACGGATGATCGTAGGCGAGCCAAAAGTGGAGGAGGATCGCCCGTATCACCGGGTGGATGAACCGCTGCGACCCCCCATCGTTCGCGAACTCGCATAGAGCTTTCAGCCGCTCTTTCAACTGGTCTGCCGGCGGGGGCGCGTAGAGAAGGCTTCCGTCGTTGCGATCGAACACTGCGACTCGATCCTCATCGGAATGCTGGAGCCTCCCGGCGGCATCTGGGTTGTCCAAAGTGCCTTCCGTCAAAATGCGCTGCAACTCCAAAACGGCTTCAGGCGTCAAGCTGTCGCCGATCCCCTCACGCATGAATTGGAGCGCTCGATAGTTGCTCAGGATCATGCGCTCGCTGCGATCCCTGGGCTCACGACCAGACCGAAGCAATGCCTTGGCCGCCCGTCGGGAGGTTGTGGCTCCCTCGAGCTGGCTTGACCGGATGGCCTCCTCCATGAGCGAGTTGACCAGATAGTGCTGCCGGGCCTGATCGTCGGCCGTGAGGACATCCGCCATCGCAAGCTCGCCGCTGCAACGCTGGTCGACGTAATGAAGGGACTGAAAGACCAAATCGGGGATGCCGTAGACAAACGCCTTGCCCTTGGGATCCGACAAGGGAAGCTCCCGATAGAGCTGTTGGCGTCGGAGCTTCAGAAGGAACCACCATTCACGATGGCTGAGATCTGCTGGCGGCTTCAAACTCCAAATATTTGGACAGATTTGGAATTGGCTTGGACTAATCGCAATGTCCCTGCAAATCAAAAGGAGGCCAAGCCCGTCCTATCTCCAAAATCAGGTTGCCCTCGCGAGCTCCTCGGCTACTCGGCTGAGCAGCTGCTTCTTCAGAAAAAGTCCATGCGTGACGAATGTCACGCATATCCCTTCTTTGTAGAAGCAGGGCGCTGGGCCTGACCAGCCATCTCTGCGCTGGCAAAGAGCGCGGGGATGCGCTCGTATTGCTCCACGGGTCCACGGTGGACCTTGATCCCGATCCCAGGGAATAAGCGGTGAAGCTCTGGCTCCAGGCACGGGAGTACCCGAAGGATGATGCACTCGCGGATCGCCAAGAGGGCAAGGAAAACGGATTCGCCTCGTACGGAGTGAGCCTCGCTTCGCCGGTCGAAAACTACCTCCGGGGCGATGTTGGCATCCACCTTCACGCCAGCCTCAAGGTCGAACTCGCCCCAGAAGTGGCCGACTATTGCGTTCTCCTCTATCGGGCAGAAGACCGGCTGGAGGCCCGTGAGCCGATACATACCGGCCCCTTCGATGCGGAACTGGGAGCGAATGCCTACAGCGCCCGTGACGTGGATGAGGCGGTGCTTGTCGATGTTCGACAGCTCCTCCAAACGCCAAAGGGCCGCGAGTGGCGGGTCCTTCCGTCGGTGGTAGGGCTGAAGCTCCTCAATGCGTGCCCTTGCGCCTCTGGACATGCCCGCGATCTTGTGAGCAGCGGGGCGAGCGCCATGCCCTCTGAACTTCGGCCCGGTCGGGTAGATCGGGAAGGCCGAGGAGTTGGCGAGCTTTTCCGGCAGCGGGTCAGTATGGGCAGCGGCCAAGGCGTAGGCGAGCTGGTCGAGCGCGGAGCGATAGTTAAAGACGCAGTCTCCGATGAGGATGCTCAGCTCCGGCTCAGGGTCCTTGACGTTCTTTGCGCGGGCGACGAGTCGCCCTTTGCCGTACTTCTCCGTGGCCGTTTCATAGAAGTCCGACTCGCAAAAGGAATCGACCATCTGTTTGATCGATTCGAGGTGTTTCTCGGCCCTGCTGATCTTGAGTACAAAGCCCTCTAATGGGTGATCCACTCGCTAACCTCGCCATAGATGACTGACGAGCGCAAGCCTAAGCAGAAAACGCCGAAGGGACTGGAGATCCCTGTCCCGACCAAAGGCGACTTCGACGCTGCGCTCTCTAAGAGCCCCTTTCACAATGACCCCGCCGCCTGAAGCTGCTTGAAGCAGATCAGGCAGCAGCCGATTGTCAGGAATGCCTGGTGGATGTCGGCGCGGCGCTCGTAGCGGACGCGCAAGCGCCGGTACTGGTGAAGCCAGG
>DATMRN010000179.1:0-3342 GCA_035566275.1 Solirubrobacterales bacterium
CGCGCCGGCTCGCCGACCCCGACCAGGAAGTCGACCCCGGCCGCGCGGGCGTGCTCGCCGAGCTCGCGGTGGTAGCCGGCGGCGCCAGGGCCGAGCTCCGCCATCTCGCCGAGCACCGCGATCGCGCGGCCGGCGCCCAGCGTGCCGAGGTGGTCGAGCGCCGCTCGCATCGACACCGGGTTCGCGTTGTAGCAGTCGTTCACGAGGACGATTCCGTCTCCAAGCTCGAGGCGCTCGCCCCGGAAACGGGAGAATCCTATGCTCGCAGCGCGGTCGGCCATCTCAGCCGGCGAAGCGCCCAGCGCGACGCCAGCCGCGATCGCGGCGAGCGCGTTGGTCAGGTTGTGGGCCTCGGTGAAGGGGAAGTGGAAGCGCTCGCCGCCGGCCGGGGTGACGATCAGCGCCTCGGTGACACCCTCCGAGACATTGGCCTCGGCGGCCGCCACGTCGCCTCCCGGGCCGAAGCGGAGCAGGCGGGGCGCCGCTCCGAGGTGTTCCTCCAGCTCGCCCGCCTCGGCAGGGACGACGGCCACTCCGTCCTCGGGCAACGCGGCAAGGACCTCCGCCTTCGCCACCGCGATCGCCTCGATCGACCCCAGCGACTCGACGTGGACCGGTCCGACGTTGGTGATCACCGCCACGTCGGGCTCGGCGATCGCCGCCAGCTCACCGATCTGGCCCGACCCGCGCATCGCCATCTCCAGCACCAGCAGGTCGGTGCCCCCGGGGGCTTCGAGGACGGTCAGCGGCAGTCCGATCTCCGTGTTGAGGTTCTCCCGGTTGGCGTACACCCGCCCCGGCAGCAGCGCCCGGGCGATGTCCTTGACCGAGGTCTTGCCGACCGAGCCGGTGACGCCGAGCACCCGGGCGCCGAGCGTGCGGCGCCAGGCCCGGGCCAGCGCCTGCATCGCGGCAAGCGGGTCGGGCGCGGCAAAGACCCAGGCGCCATCGAGCGCGGCGGCTCGCAGGGGAGGGACGACGACCCCCCACGCCCCCGCCGCGATCGCCTCCCGGCCGAACTCGCCCCCGTCGACGCTCTCGCCGCGCAGCCCGAAGAAGAGCGCGGCGGCGGCCTCGCGGGAGTCGATGGCGGCCCGCTCGGGAGAGCCGCCCTCGCCCTCGGCGACGATCTCGGCTCCCATCGCCGCGGCGATCTGATCGGGAGTGAGGTTCACGAGGGACTGCCCAGCTTCCGCAGCTCCTCGCGCGCCACCTCGCGGTCGTCGAAGGGGATCTTGCGGCCACCCTCGAGCTCCTGGCCCTGCTCATGGCCCTTGCCGGCGATCACGACCGTATCGCCGGCTCGGGCCCGCTCGAGCGCGAGGGCGATCGCGGCCCGGCGGTCGACCTCCACCTCCACCGCCGCTCCCGCGTCGATCCCGGTGAGGATCTCGGCGACTATCGCCTCGGGATCTTCGGAGCGCGGGTTGTCGGAGGTGACGACCGCCAGGTCGGAGAGCATCGCACCGGCCCGGCCCATCTTCGGCCGCTTGTCGCGATCGCGATCGCCGCCGGCCCCGAACACAGAGATCACCCGCCCCTCGGTCAACCGCCGAGCGGCCCGCAGCACGCTCTCCAGCGAATCGGGGGTGTGGGCATAGTCGACCAGCACCGCAAACGACTGTCCCTCATCCACCGGCTCAAAGCGCCCCGGAACCCGCCCGGCCCGGCTCAGACCGGCAGCCGCCGTCTCCGGGCCGACCCCCAGCGCCGTCGCCGCAACGAACGCTCCGAGCGCGTTGGCGACGTTGAAGCGCCCGGGAAGCGCGGTCCGCACCGCCACCTCAGCGCCGACGGTGAAGGTCGCGCCGCCGGCGTCGAAGGAGACGTCGCGGGCGACGTAGTCGGCATCGGCGCCCTCGGCCGAGAAGGTCACGCACTCGAATTCTCCGGCGAGGCGACGTCCGTAGGGATCGTCCACGTTGACGATCGATGCTCCCGGCCCCATCTCGAACAGCATCCGCTTGGACCGAAAGTAGTCCTCCATCCCCCCATGGAAGTCGAGGTGGTCCTGGGTCAAATTGGTGAACAGCGCCACCTCAAACCGAGTCGAATCGCACCGATGCAGCGCCAGAGCATGCGAAGACGCCTCCATCGAGCAAACCCGATCCCCGCCGTCGAGCATCCGCCGAAACGTGGCCTGAAGGTCAATGGCCTCAGGGGTGGTCCGCTCAACCTCCTCCTCCACCCCACCGACAACCTGCTTTACGGTCCCCAGCAATCCACAAGACATCCCGGTCGCCTCGAGGATCTCCCGGATCAAGAACGCCGTAGTCGTCTTCCCGTTCGTGCCGGTCACCCCCACAACCCTCAACTCACTGGTCGGGTCCCCCCAAAACCGCGCGGCCAGAGGAGCCATAGCCGCCCGGGCATCGTCAACCACAACCTGAGCCACCCCAAGCTCCAACTCCCGCTCGACGACAAGCCCCACAGCCCCAGCTTCCACAGCAGCAACGGCGAACTCGTGCCCATCAGCTTTCTCCCCGGGCACACAGAAGAACAGCGTCCCGGGGCCGACTTTTCGGCTGTCGTAAGCGAGAGACGCAAGCTCCACGTCCAGATCTCCCACAGCGGACCGAACTTCCACCCCGGCAATCAGATCTCGCAGCTTCACGTGGCGATTCTAGGTGTGGCCCGGGCGTTCGTCTCCGGGGTCCGGGTGGGGGTGGAGCGTCTTGCACTTTTTCGGCAATCCAATCGCGGCCAGCCCCCAACGCCCCACCGAAACAAGTTAAGCGGAACCCCCACCCGGACCCCGGCCCAAACGCCGGTCCCTACTGTGGAGGAACACCCAGGTAAGGCAATGCAAACGCTGCGATTTTGCCGAAGGCCGGGGCGGCCACCGACCCGCCGTAGTAGTTCCCCCCCTGCGGTTGATCGACGACCACCGCCACCAACAGCTGGGGATTCTGCGCCGGCGCAAATCCGATGAAGGAGGCGACGAACTTGGTTTCCGAGTAGGTGCCGTTTTCCGCGACCTGGGCCGTCCCCGTCTTGCCCGCCAATGTGTAGCCCGGCACGCTCACTTCCGACGCGGTCCCGCCCGGCGCCAGGACGCCCTCGAGCATCGTCCGCACCTGCGAGGCGACGCTCGCGCCGATCACCCTGTGCGCGCGCGGCTCCTTCACCGGTTCGCCGTCGATCTTCTCGATCAGCTGCGGCCTCCGCAGGATGCCGCCATCGGCGATCGCGGTGTAGCCCGCGGCCATCTGCATCGGCGTCACCGAAAGGCCCTGCCCGATCGGCAGGTTGCCCATGGTCGATCCCGAGTATTCGCTCAGCGACGGCACGATCCCGCGCTCCTCGGCGGGGAACTGGATCCCGGTCGGGCGACCGAAGCCG
>DATMRN010000180.1:0-3238 GCA_035566275.1 Solirubrobacterales bacterium
TGCCATGGGCGAGTCCTACCGGCGGATGGTGGAGGACCTCGTCGGCCGTCGCCGGGTACTCGACCGTCGCTTTTTCGTCGTGCTGCCAGGGCAGACGCCCGACCGCCGTCGCCGGACCAGCAATGGAGCGGGCGATCTCGAGATCCTGGACCAGCGGGTCAGCTGGGTCACGGAATGCCTCCGCCGGCTCGACCTCGAGCCCCGCCGACTTGGCGGCCGCGAGCTCGCCGATCTTCTCCGGCGGGCACTCAACCCGGTGTCCTCGGTGCAGCCGATCGCCGATGACGACGACCTCCACGACCTGCCAGGGCTCATCGCGCCGGCCGCCCTCGCCGAGCGGGCCTCGTCGCTTTCGGTCAGCGAGCGGTGGACGCGAACGCTGGCGGTCACTCGTTATCCGTCGCGGTTGCGCCCCGGCTGGCTCGGCGACCTGCAAGCGTTCGACGGAGACCTCGATCTCGCCCTCCACGTCCAGCCCAACACCGGGCCTGCGGTCATGTCGTTCCTCGAGCGCCGCATCAGCGAGCTGACTTCGACAGTCCACCTCAGCGAGGATCACGGTGGTCGCGCCGATCCCTATCGCCGGGCAGCACTGCACGACGCGCTCGAGCTTCAGGACCGCGTCGCGCAGGGTGCAGAGCGCCTCTTCGACGTCTCGCTCTACCTCACGGTCTGGGCCGACGGAGCCGACGACCTCGACGCCGCGACACGCCGGTTGGAGGCGCTGTTCGGGACCCGACTCATCCACACGCGCCGCCTGCTCTTCCAGATGCGTCCGGGCCTGGTGTCCACGCTGCCGATCGGCATCGACGCCGTGGCGGTGCGACGGATGCTCTCGACGACCGCGCTGTCGGCGACCTTCCCATTCGCCGGCGGCGATTTGCCGACCAGCTCGGGTCTGCTCTACGGCATCAACACCTCGACGCGAAGCCCGGTGATCGTGGATCGCTTCGCGCTCGAGAACCACAACGCAGTCGTCTTCGCGACCAGCGGCGCGGGCAAGTCGTTTCTAGTCAAGGTCGAGCTGGCTCGTGCCATTCTCGCCGGGACTCGGGTCATCGTCATTGACCCCGAGGGCGAGTACGCCCGCCTGGTGGCATCACTCGGCGGCGAGGTGATTGCGATCCGGCCGGGCTCGCAGGCGGGGTTGGACCCGTTCGCGGTCACCGGCTCCAGCCCGGGTGCGCTTACCACGCGGATCGCGACTCTGACCACGTTCTTGGACCTGCTGGCCGGCCCGTTGGGGCCGCGCCAGCGGGCCGAGGTCGAGGACGCGATCTCGCACGCCTTCGCGAAGGCGGGGTTCGCCGACGGCGAGTCAGTCGACGACCTCACGTGGCCGCGCCTCGCCGATGTGACGGCGCGCCTCGGCGCCAATCGTGCGACCGAGGACGTCGCGGTCCGGCTCGAGCGTTACGTCAGCGGGCCAGGCCGCTGGCTATTCAACCAAACTGCCGCCGCCGCCTCGTCGAACACCGGAAGCGCGGTATACGTCCTCGCCGGCCTGCCGGAGGAGGAGCGAACGCCGGCAATGTTTCTGGTCCTCGACCGCGTCTGGTCGAGGCTTGCCGACTCTTCAATCCCGACGCTGGTGGTGGTCGACGAGGCCTGGTGGCTGATGCGCCACCGCGAGACCGCGGCCTTCCTCTTTCGGCTGGTCAAGACCTCGCGCAAACGCCGGGCCGGACTGACCCTGATCACGCAGGACGTGGGCGACGTGCTCGCCAGCCCGGACGGCGAGCCGATGATCGCCAACTCAGCCCTCCAGATCCTGATGAAGCAGGCGCCGCAGGCGATGCCGAGGCTGGCCGAACTATTCCGCCTCACCCAGGCCGAGCAGTCGTGGCTGCTCAACGCGCAGCGCGGTGAGGGGCTACTGGTGGCGCGAGGCAAGCGGGTGCCGTTCCAGGTGATCGCGACCGACGAGGAGTCACGCCTGATCGAGGGCAACGAGAGCCGCACATGAAAATCCTGCTCTCCGCTCTCCTGCTCCTCGTCACCTTTCCTGTGGTCGTGGGCACCGCGGCGGCGACTGTCGCCTCCGCGCCCCACCCCACGCCTGCTGTCCGGCTCTTTTCGTGGGTGCCGGCGGACGGCTTCCCGGATCGCTTTCCTTTTGGCCAGTGCACCTGGTGGGCGGCCTACAACCGGAAGGTCACCTGGAACGGCAACGCGGCTGACTGGCTTGCGAACGCTTCTGCACAGGGATTCCACACCCAACCCAGACCCAGCGTCGGCGCGATCGCCGTCTACCGACGCGGCGCCCCCTACAGCGCCCTCTACGGCCACGTCGCCGTCGTGATCGGGGTCGGCCCCGGCACCTACACGGTCAGCGAAATGAACGTCGTCGGCTGGGGCCAGGTCAGTACGCGAAAAGTCGGGTGGCCGGACTCACACATCGAAGGCTTCATCCCACTCCAGGAGGACCACCAATGATTGCCCGACTCCACATCGTCGCGGAACTGGTCTTGATCGTCTCGGTCGGAATCGCTGTTTGCGTCGCGGTTCTGCGCGAGCGCGAGCACCGGCGCCCCGGGGTTCTCCTCGACCTGCTGCCACCCGAGGGCGCTACCGCCGACGTCCGCGCATGGGTGCTCTTCTTCCAGAGCCTCTACGCGATCGCGCATCCCTGGTGGAAGCGCTGGCTACTCGGCCAGCCCCACATCGTCCTCGAGCTCTGGTCGGAAGCCGGCGACCTCGGTGCTCGCTGTTGGGCACCGGCCCGTCTCGAGCGAATGGTCTCCGTCCTGCTCCGCAGCGCCCTGCCCGGCATCCAGGTCCGTCCGTCAGTAGCTGCCGTATCGACGCCCGATCCAGCGACTCGAACGCGGCTCCGGCTGGATCGCGACCCGCTTCACTCTCTGGCCGATCCCAAGCCGGAGTCGCTGCGGTCGGTGATGCTCGCCTTGGCCGAGGCGCCTGCCGCCGTGGTCCAGCTGGCGATCAGTCCCGACGTCAGCTGGCAGAAGCGCGCCCTGCGCCAGCTCGATCAACTCGCCGGCCTGGAGCCCGAGCGGGGCCTGGTGGTGAGCCCACTCGCCTGGGTGGTCGACGGCTTGTTCCACCTCGTCCTGCCGGAGCAGCCCGATCCGCCGCGGCCGGCCCGGCGGCCGTCGCGGCCCGCGCCGCCAGCAGAGAAGGCATGGAGTCCGGGTTACTGCGCCGATCTCCGGCTCAGGGTTTCCGCATCGAATGACGCGGCCGCCCAGGCGCATATGCACGCGCTACTCGCATCGTT
>DATMRN010000181.1:0-2915 GCA_035566275.1 Solirubrobacterales bacterium
GAGGGCGCGGTCAACATCATCGGCCGCTCGGCGATCGAGGCCTCCGAGGACCCCGACGCGACCCGTGAGGCGATGCTGAACGCGGTCCGCGAGCAGATCGACCCCTACATCGCCGCCGGCAACGCGGTCATCGACGACATCATCGACCCCCGCGAGACGCGGCCCACGATCGTCAAAGCGCTGCGGATGGCCAAGGACAAGCACGTCGAGAAGCCCAAGAAACGACATGGAGTGATGCCGGTATGAGCGCTTTCGACGACCCGGTCGTGATCAGCTGCTCGATCAGCGGGGTGATCGCCAACCGCGACCAGTGCCCGGCGATTCCGTACACGCCGGAGGAGTACGCGTCCGAGGCGCGCCGCGCGGTCGACGAGGGCGCCTCCCAGATCCACATCCACGCGCGCAAGCCGGACGGCACGCCCTCCTACGAGATCGAGGATTTCCGCGCCATCACCGAGGCGATCCTGGCCGAGGTCGGCGACGTGATCGTCAACTATTCGACCGGGGCGATCGGCATCCCGATCTCCAAGCGGATCGAGTACCTGCGAGCGCTGAAGCCCGACGTCGCCGCGCTCAACATGAGCTCGATGAACTACGCCAAGTACTCCAAACGCCGCAAGGACTTCGTCTTCAAAACGGTCTTCGAGAACAGCTTCGACACGATCGTCGAGTTCCTGACGGCGATGCGCGAGCTGGGGATCAAGCCCGAGCACGAGTGCTTCGACGCCGGCCACGTCGCCAACCTCGACCCGCTGGTCGACATGGGGCTGCTCGAGCCGCCGCTGCAGATATCCCTGGTGATGGGGGTGACCGGGGGCATCCGGCCCACCCCCCGCAACGTCACGGCGATGTCGGATCAGATCCCCGGCGGGCCCGAGGGCGAGAACCAGTGGCAGGTGATCGGCATCTCCCGCGACCAGTGGAAACTGCTGGGCGCGGCGCTGGTGCTGGGCGGCAACGTCCGCGCCGGGGTCGAGGACAACCTCTACCTGCCCAACGGGGAGATGGCGAAGTCGAACGGCGAGCTGATCGCCAAGGCGCGGCAGATGGCGGAGGACGTCGGCCGCCGCGCCGCCACCGTGGCAGAGGCTCGCGAGCTCTTGGGAGTGCCCAAGCGTGAGCGATCTGCCGCTTAGCGACGTCAGGGTCCTCGACCTGACCCGGCTCCTGCCCGGGGGCTTCTGCTCGCTGCTGCTCGCCGACCTCGGCGCCGAAGTGCTGAAGGTCGAGGACACCGGGATGGGCGACTACATCCGCTGGGCGCCCCCCTACTACGGCGGCGACGAGCAGCAGGCGCTCGGCACCCGTTCCTCGCTCTATCTCTCACTCAATCGCGGCAAGCGCTCGATCCGCCTCGATCTCAAGTCCGAGGCCGGACGGGAGGCGCTGCTGCGACTGGTCGAGTCCCACGACGTCGTTCTCGACGGCTTCCGCCCCGGCGTGCTCGACCGGCTCGGCGTCGGCTATGGACGGATGCGCGAGTCCAACCCGGCGATCGTCTTCTGCGCGATCACCGGCTACGGGCAGGACGGCCCCTACACCCAGCGCGCCGGGCACGACATGAACTACCTAGGCCTGGTCGGGCTGCTCGGCCTGACCGGCGCCAAGGAGGGCCCGCCGGTCCAGTCCGCCGGTCAAATTGCCGACATCGGCGGCGGCGCCCTGATGGCGGCCTTCGGCGTGATGGCCGCCCTGCACGAGCGGCGCCGCTCCGGCGAGGGCCAGATGGTCGACGTCTCGATGGCCGACGGCGCCCTCTCCTGGCTGGCGCTGGTCGCCGGCCGCTACTTCTGCGACGGCGAAGTGCCGCGCCGCGGCGAGCAGCAACTCGCCGGCGGCCTGATCTGCTACCTGCCCTACGAGGTCGCCGACGGCTGGGTCAGCTGCGGGGCGCTGGAGCCGAAGTTCTGGGCAGCGCTCTGCAACGGGGTGGGTCGCCCAGATCTGATCGAGGTGCAGTTCGAGGCGCCCGGCTCCGATCCCTGGCGCGAGGTGGCCGAGGTCTTCCGCTCCCGCACTCGCAACGAGTGGCTCGCCTTCAACGACGAGCACGACTGCTGCATCGAGCCGATCCTCGACCTCGACCAGGCGCTCGACTCCGAGCTGGTGCGGGCGCGCGAGATGGTGGTCGAGCTGGAGCAGCCGCAGCTCGGCACGGTCCGCCAGCTCGGCGTCCCGGTGAAGATGAGCCGCACCCCCGGCGACCCGACCCGCCCGGCCCCCGCCTTCGGCGAGCACACCGACGAGGTGCTGCGCGAGGCCGGCTACTCTGGCGAGGAGATCGCGGCGATGAAGGCGTCCGGCGCGGCGGCCGGCCCCAGTGCCGACTCCGCCGCCACCTTCCGCGCATGAGCAGCGGCAACGGAGATCTGTTGCGGATGGGAGAGCTGGCGGAGGCCTCCGGCGTCTCCGCTCCCACCATCAAGCACTACCTCCGCGAGGGACTGCTCCCGGAGCCGGTCAAGACCAGCCGCAACATGGCCTACTACCCGCCCGAGTTCGTCGACCGGATCAGGCTGATCAAGCAGCTCCAGGAGGAGCGCTTCATGCCCCTGCGGGCGATCAAGTCGGTGCTCGACGAGGACCCCGAGCGAGCTCGCGCCCTGGTCGAGCTGGAGGACCGCATCCTCGAGCGCACCCTGGCCGGCGAGCGCACCCGGACCAGCGCCGCCGAGGTTCGCGAGAGCTACGGCGTCCCCAAGGAGGTGCTCGACCGGCTCGCCGAGCTGGGCGTCCTCAGCCCCAACAGCCGCGGCTACTCGCCCTCCGACGTGAAGATCATCGAGGCGATCAGCCGCTTCCGCGCCGGCGGGTATGACGAGCAGATCGGCTTCACCGTCTACGACACCCTGCGCTACAAGACCGCCCTCGAGGCTCTCGTCCGCGAGGAGGTCGACATGGTGATGAACCGCCTC
>DATMRN010000182.1:0-3643 GCA_035566275.1 Solirubrobacterales bacterium
CAGCTCGGCGGCGAGCCCGGTCAGGTCGTCGACGCTGACCGCGTCGACCTTGGCCAGCATCTCGTCGAGGCTGTCGATCGGCAGCCCGAACAGGGTGGCGCGGGAGATCCGCGTCATCCGCGCCGCGGTCGACTCCGAGGACAGCACGAGGCGGCCCTTGACGTTCTCCTTGGCGCGGGCCAGCTCCTCCCCGGAGACAGGCTCGGAGCGCAGCCGCGCCAGCTCGGCGCCGATGATCGAACAGGCCTCCTCGACGTTGTCCTCGCGGGTGCCGACGTAGGTGGCGACCAGCCCCGAGTCGGTGTACTGCTCGTTGTAGGAGCCGACCGAGTAGGCGAGGCCGCGCTTCTCGCGGATCTCGCGGAAGAGGCGCGAGGAGGTCGAGCCGCCGAAGATCGAGTCGAGGACGGCGAGCGCGTAGCGGCGCTCGTCCTCGCGCGTCAGCCCGAGCGCGCCGAAGCAGATGTGGTACTGCTCGGTGTCCTTCTCGTAAAAGCGCAGGCGGGCTTCGCCGTCGGGCTCGGCCGCCGGCCCGGCTCCGTTGCCGCCCTCGGGCGGGGAGACCAGCCGCTGCGCCAGCTCGGCGATCCGCTCATGGTCGAGGTGCCCAGCGGCGCCGACGACGATGTCGTCCCCGGTGTAGCGGGCCCGGTGGTAGGCGTCGACCTCGGGAATCGGGATCGAGGCGATCACCTCGGCCTCCCCCAACACGCGGTGGCCGAGCGGGTGCTCGCCGAAGACGGCGTCGGCGAGGAAGTCGTGGACGCGGTCCTGCGGCTCGTCCTCATACATCGCGATCTCCTCCAGCACGACGTCGCGCTCGGAGTCGATTTCGGGATAGGTGGGAGCAAGGAGCATCTCGGCCAGCAGGTCGAAGACCTCCTCGGTGTGCTCGTCGAGGAAGCGGGCGTGCAGGTGGGTCGTCTCCTTGCCGGTCGCCGCGTTGACCGATGCGCCGAGCCCGTCGAAGCGCTCGGAGATCTCGATCGCCGAGTAGCGCTCGGTTCCCTTGAACAGCAAGTGCTCGAGGAAGTGCGAGACCCCGGCCTGGGCCGGGGTCTCGTTGCGGGAGCCGGTGCGCACCCAGAGCCCGAGCGCCACGGAGCGGACCGAGGGAACCTCTTCGGTCACGACCCGAACGCCCGAGCCCATCGCGGTGACGGTGGGTACGCTCAATGGCTAGCGGCGCTCGCGCCGGCGACCGTCGCGGCCCCCACGGCTCCCGCCGCGATCGCCGCCGTTGCGCCGGCCGCCGTCGCCGGAGCCGACCGCGGCCAGCTCCTCGGGCGATTTGCCCTCGACCGAGGGGTCGCTGGAGAGGCGCAGGCCGATCCGGCCGCGCTCCTTGTCGACCTCGACCACGGTGACGTCGATCTCTTCGCCCGCCGTGAGCACGTCGTCGACGGAGTCGACCCGCTCGCCGGGCTTGACGTTGGAGATGTGGAGCAGGCCGTCGGTGCCCTTGACCAGCTCGACGAAGGCGCCGAAGGTGGTCGTCTTCACGACCTTGGCGCCGGTGTACTTGTCGCCGATCTCGGCCTCCTTGGTCATCGACTCGATCCGCGCGACGCACGCCTCGACCAGGGACCCGGTCGGTGCGTAGATGCGGATCGTGCCGTCGTCCTCGACGTCGATCTCCGCTTCGAACTCCTCGCAGAGGGCGCGGATCGTTTCGCCGCCTTTGCCGATCACGGCGCCGATCTTCTCGGGGTCGATCTTGATCGACTCGATTGCCGGCGCGTGCTGGGAGAGCTTCTCCCGCGGGCCGTCGATCACCTCGGCCATCTTGCCGAGGATGAACTGGCGGCCCTTGTTGGCCTGCTCCAGAGCGTCCTCGAGGATCTCGAAGGTGACGCCGGTGATCTTGATGTCCATCTGCAGGGCGGTGATCCCGTCCGCGGTGCCGGCGACCTTGAAGTCCATGTCGCCGAGGTGGTCCTCGACGCCGGCGATGTCGGTGAGGACGATGTAGTCGTCGCCCTCCTTGATCAGGCCCATCGCCACGCCGGCGACCGGCGCGCTGACCGGGACTCCGGCGGCCTGCAGGGCCATCGAGGAGGCGCAGACCGAGCCCATCGACGAGGAGCCGTTGGACTCGAGCGTCTCGGAGACCACCCGGATCACGTAGGGGAAGTCCTCCTCGTGCGGGACGGTGGCGACCAGCGCCCGCTCGGCGAGCGCTCCGTGGCCGATGTCGCGGCGCTTCGGGCCGCGCATGAAACCCGCCTCCCCGACCGAGAAGGGCGGGAAGTTGTAGTGGTGCCAGAACTTCTTCGAGGTCTCCAGGCCCAGCGTGTCGATCCGCATGTCCATGCGCGTGGTGCCGAGGGCGACGTTGGAGAGGATCTGGGTCTCGCCGCGGGTGAACAGCGCCGAGCCGTGCACGCGCGGGGAGATGTCGACCTCGCACTCGATCGGGCGGATCTCGTCCTGGGCGCGGCCGTCGGGGCGCTTCTTCTCGACGGCGATGCGCTTGCGGATGACGTCCTTCTCGATGCTCGAGAAGGCGGCCTTGACCTCGGCGCGGCGGGCCTCGTCGGTCTCGCCCTCCTCAGCGGCCGGAGCGAGGGCCTCGAGGACCTCCTGCTTGACCGCGTCGGCGGCGTCCTGGCGGGCGAGCTTCTCCTTGATCGAGGTGGCCTCGTCGATCTTGGCGCCGTAGGAGGAGCGGATCTCCTCCAGCAGCGACTCGTCGATCGAAGGAGCCTCGACCTGGATCTTCTCCTTGCCTGCCTTCTGTTGCAGCTCCTCCATCGCGGCGACGAGCTTCTTGATCTCGGCGTGGGCGATGTCGAGGGCGTCGAGGATCTCCTGCTCGGTGACGCCGCTGGCGCCCGCCTCGACCATCAGGATCGCCTCGTCGGTGCCGGCGACGATCAGGTCGAGGTCGAGGTCGGCGAGGTCCTCCTCGTCGGGGTTGACGACGAAGTCGCCGTCGAGCTTGCCGATCCGCACCGCGCCGACGTGGGCGGCGACGGGGACCGGGGAGATCGCCAGCGCCGCGGAGGCGCCGTTCATCGCGAGGATGTCGTAGGGGTGGACCTGGTCCACCGACATCGGGATCGCGACCAGCTGGGTCTCGTAGTGCCAGCCCTTGGGGAAGAGCGGGCGGATCGGCCGGTCGATCATGCGCGCGGTCAGCGTCGCCTTCTCGCCGGAGCGCCCCTCGCGACGAAAGAACGAGCCGGGGATCTTGCCCGCGGCGTACATCCGCTCCTCGACGTCGATCGTCAGCGGGAAGAAGTCCGCTCCTTCGCGCCCTTCCGTCCTGGCCTGCGCGGTTGCCAGAACCATCGTGTCGCCGGAGCGAACGACGACGGCGCCGTCTGCCTGCTTTGCCAGCTTGCCGGTCTCGAGCGTGATCTCGCGGTCGCCCACGGTCACGGAGACCGAAACCGGCGCAGTTTTCTGCTCGGCTTCAACAATACTCATCTCGATTTTTCCTCCACTCTGCTTTGTGGACGGCAGCGGTTTGAGTCAGCCCCGTCCGCGCGGGACTCGCTCAAACCTCCACCCTCCGGGGCTAAATCGAAGCTAGCGCCTGAGGCCTAGCTCCTTGATCAGGGCGCGGTAGCCCTCGAGGTCTTTCTTCTGCAGGTAGTTCAGGAACCTGCGCCGCCGGCCGACGAGCTTCAACAAGCCG
>DATMRN010000183.1:0-6525 GCA_035566275.1 Solirubrobacterales bacterium
GAAGGACATCATCATCACCGCCGGCGGCAAGAACATCACCCCGGCCAACCTCGAGGCCGAGATCAAGCAGCACCCGCTGGTCAGCCAGTGCGTGGTGGTCGGCGATCGCCGTCCCTACCTGGTGGCGCTGGTCACCCTCGACCCCGAAGAGGTCGTCGCCTACGCCAGGGAGCACGGCCTCCCCGAGGACCCCGCGCAGCTCGCCGCCAACGGCGAGATCAAGGCTGCGCTCGACGCCCACGTCGAGAAGATCAACCAGAAGTTCGCCCGGGTCGAGCAGGTCAAGAAGATCGCGATCCTCCCCCACGACCTCTCCCAGGAGAGCGGCGAGCTGACCCCGACCCTGAAGGTGAAGCGCGCCGTCGTCGCCTCCAAGCACGAGCCGGAGATCGAGGCGCTCTACGGCAGCTGAAGCGCTGCTTCAGGCGATCGACTTTCAAGTCTTATTGCAAGTAGTCGCAAGTCTCGGCTAGGTCGGACTCAAGCGCCAATATGCGCGCGGATCCCGGGGCGATTTCCCAACCCATTCGACAATCTCGGCTTCTCTGAGCGCCGCTAGCTCCCGCTGCGCGACCGGTCGCGACACACCCAGTAGCTCGGCCACCTCACCGGTGCTCAGGCGATCGGCCTTGCGGAGTGCAGCCGTGATTGCCCTGGCGTTTTCCGGGAGTCGCGCCTCCAATCGTCGATCCAATGGCTCGGCGAGAAGCGTGAGCTCCACGCTGCCGGATGTCTGTCTGTAGATCGGGTCGTTAAGCCCAGCCTCACGCATCTCCTCGAACATGCGGCGTATGCCCTCCCCTAGCTCCTGCCCAAAGTTGAGGTCAGCACACACCCTGGCGATGCGGGGATTGCGGGCGAAACGGGTCGCATTCAGTGGTTCACTCAGATCCACGAGACCTGGAAAGCGACCGGGGCTCGAAATCTCGATCCGGTCATCGAAAACCTCGACCCGTATGTGATCGCCGGCGGCGCTGTAGGAGCGATGGATCGCAGCGTTGACGATGCCCTCGAGCCAGGCATCCTCGGGCACCAAGGGCACATCCCCGAACTTCCCACCCGGGATCAGGGCCCTGCGAATTGGCTGGAGACGCCTGACGTGGTCACGAGCCTCAAGCATCTGGTTTGGCAGCGGGCCTTCGGCTCTCACATCCTCGATGACTTGCTGGCGTGCCCCGGTTCCCCGCTCCCTGCCGCGATAGCGAACAACACGAATAAAGGCCTCGGGGAAAAATCGCTGAGGAAGAACTGTAAAGAGAAGACATCCGGCGATCGTCAACTCCTTTTCGGTCGACAAGCCCCGTGCTTGCAGCAACTGCATCGGATCGGACGACCCGAGCGCAGCTGCATAGGAGTCGAGAAGGTCACGATCGAGACCGTCGAACCGAGCCTCCGACAACGCGTGCGCCTCGTAGCTGGACTGACCCTTATCGTATAGAAGCTCCTGTCTCTGGGAAAAGCCGAGCCGTCTGTTCTCATCGCCGACCCTGAGAAAGACTTCGTCTCGCTTGTTGGCATGCACGACTTCACTCGGGTCGACATCCAGCACGAAGAGCCTGTCGGCCTCGCCCCTCTCGTTGATGCACTCCACAAAGCGGAAGGTTTATTCGCAAGTAGCTAAGAGGCCTCGCCGGACTGGTGGAGCAGGGCCGAGGTGGTCTGCTCGAGGACGCGGCGCCAGGCGGAGAGCTGCTCGGGCTCCTCCTCGGCCGCCCGCTCGACCACGCGGCGGACGCGGCGCTCGGAGATCTCGAGGCCGTGGCGCGCGGCGATCTCCTCGTAGCGGTCGTAGTCCTGGGCGAGGGTGGCGGTGACCGACTCGAAGCCGTGGCGGGCGATCTTCAGCCGCCGCGAGTAGTCCATGATCGGCGTGCCGAACATCAGCTCGTCGTTGGGCTCGGGCTCGATCAGGACGATGTCGACGCCCGGGTACTTCTCCTGCCACATCTCGACCGACTGGTGCAGCCGGGCGTGGGCGATCAGCCGGAAGGCTTGGTTGGCGATCGCTGGCAGGCCCATGTCGGAGACCCGCCGCACGCGGGTGCCGAAGACGGTCGGGATCGTCTTCTCGAAGTCGTTGACATAGGGGACGAGCGGGTTGACGACGACGATGAACTTCGCCCCCTTCTCGACCGCGATGTCGACGTTGGTGGTCGAGCGGATGCCGCCGTCGACCATCTGGCGGCCCTTCAGCTCGACCGGCTTGTAGACGATGGGCAGCGCGGTCGAGCACTCGATCGCCTTGGAGATCGGCACGTCGGACCACTTCTCCTCGCCGAAGACGATCCGCTCGCAGGTGTCGAGGTCGGTCGCGGTCAGGTACAGCTCGCGGTCGAGCAGGCGGAAGTCGTTGGCGCGCCCTTCGCCGGCGAGCACCCCGGCGACGTAGTCGCCGATCCCGCCGCCCGAGTAGAGGCCGGTGGGCAGGGCCTCGGCGAGGCCGACGCCGATGTCCATCGCGGAGAAGTCGCCGATCCGGACCAGCGCCCGCAGCAGCTCCGCCGTGCGCAGCGGCAGCACCGCGGCTCTCTGCAGGAAGCCCAGGTAGTTGGGCTTCAGCACCTTGGCGAGGTCGAGACCGTCAAGCTCGGAGGGAATGCCATCGCTGAGCACCTGCATCATCTCGTCGGGGGTGACGCCGTTGGCGAGCATCCCGGCGACGAACGAGCCGGCGCTGGTGCCGACGTAGATGTCGAAGTTGTTGACGGTGCTGTTGACCGCCAGAAGGTCGAGGGCACGCAGGGCGCCGATCTCATAGACCCCGCCGGTGAAGCCGCCGCCGCCGAGGACCAGCGCGGTCTTCGAGGGGCGCTTGCGGCCGCGCGCCTTTTTGCGGCGTGGCTTGGACTCGATGTCGACGACCTTGCCCATGTAAAACAGGATTATCTCAAGGCGGTCGGCCGGCGAGCCGCTACCTTGGGCTTACTCGTGTTGATATCGGCAATGAGGCGAGCCGCGGTCTTGCTCGGCGCCGCGTGCGCGGCGCTCCTGCTGGTGACGAGCAGTGCTGGGGCAAGCCGGATCTGCGACCAGATGCGGGGGTGGCTGACGCGCGGCGGAGGGCAGGCGAGCGGGCTGGAGGTGATGGACGCCGGGACCGGGCAGATCGTCTGCCAGCGGGCGGCGAACACGCAGCGCTCATTGGCTTCGAACATGAAGCTGTTCACCACCTCCACCGCCCTCGCCCGGCTCGGGCCGGAATTCCGCATCCCGACCAGGGTGCTCAGCGCCGGGACCCTGGACTCGCAGGGCGTCCTGCACGGCAGCCTCTACCTGCAGGGCGGCGGCGACCCGGTTCTCGGCGTGCCGGCCTTCTACGACCGTTACCTCGGCGGGCTGGGCACCAACCTGTTCGCTCTGAAGCCCCAGATCCGCGCTGCCGGCATCCGCTCGGTGACCGGCAGGCTGTACGCCGACGACACGATCTTCGACCGGCTGCGCGGCGTCGCGGCATCCGGCTACTCGACCAGCTCCGAAATCGGGCCTCTCTCCGGGCTCGACTTCGACGCCGGTTACAGCAGCCTGAGCGCATCGAGCTTCGCCGCCGACCCGGCCAAGCTGGCGGCCTCGACGCTGGCACGGGCCCTGAGCAACGCCGGGGTCGAAATCCCGACCCAGGTCGCGCTGGGCGCAACGCCCCCGGGCGCCAAGCGGGTCGCAGCGGTGTACTCGCCGACCCTGACGCGGATCGTCGACTTCACCGACGTCAACTCCGACAACTTCTTCGCCGAGATGCTGATCAAGCTGCTCGGGGCGCGGTTCGGCGGCGCCGGCTCGACCGCGGCGGGAGCGGCGGTCATCACCCAGTTCGCGCGTCAGCACGGCTCCGGATTGCACGCGGTCGACGGCTCCGGGCTGACCCACTCCGGCCGCGCCTCCCCCAGCCAGGTGGTCGACCTCCTCCGATCGATGCGGAGCACGGCGGTCGGGGAAACCTTCGCCCAGGACCTCGCCCTGGCCGGGAGGGAAGGCACGGTCGCCGACCGCATGCACGGCACCCCGGCCGACGGCCGCTGCCGGACCAAGACCGGAACCCTGACCGGGGTCAGCAACCTCTCCGGCTACTGCTTCAATCGCGACGGCAGGACGATGATCTTCTCGATCCTGATGGGCGGCGTCGGCGACCTCGAACTCGCCCACCTGGAGCAGGACCAGATCGCCGGCGCGGTCGCCGCCTACTGAAGCAGCGCCCGCAGGCCCGCCTCGTCGAGGACCTCGGTGTCGAGCGACTCGGCTTTCGCCAGCTTCGAGCCGGGGCTCTCGCCGGCGACCACGTAGTCGGTCTTCTTCGAGACCGAGTTGACGACCTTGCCGCCGGCGGCCTTGATCGCCGCCTCGGCCTGCTCCCGGGTGAGGCTGGGCAGGGTGCCGGTGAGGACGAGGGTCTTGCCCTCCAGCGGGCCGCCGGTGGCGCGCCGTTCTGAGGCGTCCTGCTCTAGCCGCAGGCCCTTCTCCCGCAGCTTCTCCACCAGCTCCCAGGTGCGCTCGTCGGCCAGCGACTCGGCGATCTGCACCGCCATGATCGGGCCGACGCCCTCGACTTCCTCGATCCGCTCGGGGTCAGCGGTGTGGAGGGCGTCGATCGAGCCGAAGTGGTCGGCCAGCGCCTCCGCGGTGACGTAGCCGACGCCCGGCAGGCCGAGCGCGTAGAGGACGCGCTTGAAGGGGCGGGAGCGGGAGGCGTCGATCGCCGCCACCAGGTTGCGGGCGGAGACCTCGCCGAACCCCTCCAACCCCACCAGCCGCTCCTCGCTCAGCTCGTAGATGTCGGCGACGTCGGCGATCAACCCCTCTTCGAGGAAGCGCAGCGCCTGCTTCTCCCCCAGCCCGTCGATGTCCATCGCCCCCTTGCTGACGAAGTGTTTGACGTGCTGGAAGGACTGGCCGGGACAACCGGAGCGGTTGGGGCAGATCGTGAAGACGGCGCCCTCGGGCTTCACCGTCGGCGTGCCGCAGATCGGGCATTTCTTCGGCGGCTTCGGTTTGCGCGGCCGTCCCTTGCGTCGTTGCAGGAGCGGCGCGACGACCTGGGGGATGACGTCGCCGGCTCGCATCACCACCACCTCGTCCCCCACCCGCACGTCCTTGCGCGCCAGGTCCTCCTCGTTGTGGAGGGTCGCGGTGCTGACCGTGACGCCGCCGACGTGGACCGGCTCCAGCATCGCGAACGGGACCAGGTGGCCGGTACGGCCGACGTTCCAGACGACCCCGAGCAGCTTCGTAGTCGCCGTGGTCGGCGCGAACTTCCAGGCGATCGCCCAGCGCGGCTCGCGACCGACCACGCCCAGCTCCCGCCACAGCGCCCGCTCGTCGACCTTGACCACGACCCCGTCGATCTCGTAGTCGAGCTGATCGCGGCGCTCCTCCCACCAGCGGCAGCGCTTCACCACGGAGTCGATCCCCGGGTGGTGGCCGGTCTCGGGGTTGACCTTGAAGCCGCGCTCGGCCAGCCACTCGACCTCCTCGGTGTGGGTGACGGGGTCGAGGCCGCGGGTGGCGCCGAGCCCGTAGCACCAGATCGAGAGCGGCCGTTCGGCGGCCAGGGCGGGGTCGAGCTGGCGGATAGAGCCGGCGGCCGAGTTGCGGGGATTGGCGAAGGTCGGTTCGCCGGCCTCGGCGCGGCGCTCGTTGAGGGCCTTGAAGGCGGCGATCGGGAGGTAGACCTCGCCGCGCACCTCGACCAGCGGCGGCGCGTCGTCGATCCGCAGCGGGATCGCCCCGATCGTGCGCAGGTTCTGGGTCACGTCCTCGCCGACCCGGCCGTCGCCGCGGGTGGCGCCCCGGATCAGGACGCCGTTCTCGTAGGTCAGCGAGATCGCCAGGCCGTCGATCTTCGGCTCGGTCGTATAGCTGAACTCCGAGGCGGTGATGTCGAGCCGCTTCAGGTGGTTGGCGAGCCGCGTCTCCCAGGCCCGCAGCTCCTCCTCGTCGCGGGCGTTGCCGAGCGAGAGCATCGGCTCGGCGTGCTCGACCTGCTCGAAGCGCTCCAGCGGCGGCGCGCCGACCCGTTGCGTCGGCGAGTCGGGGGAGCGCAGCTCGGGATGCTCGGCCTCCAGCGCCCGCAGCTCGTCGAGCAGCGCGTCGTAGGCGTCGTCGCCGACCTCGGGATCGTCGAGGACGTAGTAGCGATGGTTGTGATGGTCGAGCTGTCGCCGCAGCTCGGCGGCCCGCCTCTGGGGATCGGTGGCGCTCACGCCGCCGCGGCGCTCGCCGCCAGCATCTCCTCGAACCCCCAGCCGCGCAGCCGCTCGAGCCCGCCGTGGTCGGTGAGGTCGAAGTGGATCGGCGTCACCGAGATCCGCCCCTGCGACACCGCCGAGAGGTCGGTCCCTTCCTCGTCCTCGAAGCCGGGCTGCCAGCCGTAGATCTCGTATCGGCGGCGGCCGTTCTCGGAGTCCTCGCCGACCAGCTTCAGCTCATCGTTGTAGAGGCGTTTGCCGAGCTTCGTCACCTCGATGCCGGTGGGCTCTCCGGCGGGGCAGTTGACGTTGATCAGGGTCGCCGGCGGCATCGGCTCGGTGATCA
>DATMRN010000184.1:0-2901 GCA_035566275.1 Solirubrobacterales bacterium
TGGTGACCGTGCTCTCGCTTATCCAGGGCAAGCTGGAGAAGCGCAGGGAACGCCGGCGCTACGACCTCGAGCGCTTCAGCTGACGTCCTCGTCAAGCCAGCCGGAACCCGCTCAGCAGCCGCTTCTCGCTCTCGCCCTCGATCTTCGCGACGACCTCGATCCGGCCCTCCAGCGGGGTTCCGCGGATCTTCGTCGCCAGCAGATCGTCGACCTGGAAGATCCCGGCCGAGTTGTTTAGCTCGATCTCGATCCGCACCGGCCGCTCCTCCCCGGCCTCGATCCGCACCTCGTCGACGGCGGCGGCGGAGATCGAGTGGATCCCCTCCTGGCCGGCCTCGATCGGGAGGCGGGTGCGGCCCTGCGCCATGTCGAGCGCATCGGCCACCCGTACCACCCCAGCCTCGACCGTGTAGGGCTCGCCGCGGCGGCGGTGACCGATGATCGCGTGCAGGATCTCGGAGGCGATCACCGTGCGCTGCGGCTCCTTGTAAGAACTGGCAAGGAGTCGATCGAGAGCGTCGCTGGCGAGGAAAAGGCTGTACTCCTCGTGGTCTGCCCGGTGGATCGACATGCCGACGTCATGCAGCAGCGCCCCTCCGGCGACCACCACCTCGGCGTCGCGCACCGACATCCCGTGATCGGCGACGACGTTCGGCTCCACACCCGCCTTCACCAGCAACCTCAACAGCCGCAGGGCGACGTTGAGGACGATCTGCATGTGGACCCAGGAATGGTCCGACATGCCCAGCCGCTCGGCGTGGACCTGGGCCATGTACCACCAGGCGCGAACCTGCTCGTCCTCATTCACCGCCTCGAGGAACGCCTCCAGCTTCCGGTTCCCCCGCGTCGGCGCCCGGACATGAGCCTCGGCGATCGCCTCCTTGGGCGGCCTGCGGGTCGGTCCCTGGGGATCTGGACTCGGAACCGACTCGCCGCTCATCGGCGCAATCGTAGGGGAGGGGTCGGGTGCCCCTCCGACTGCGACTCAGCCGCAGATGGGCCAGGGGCTGGAACCCGACCTCGAGTACAGCAAGGCTGCGCGGTAGTCCTGTTCAGCTTCAGGGGCTGCGGCGGGATCGCCGTGGCCTCCGACCGATTCCCAAGTGCCGTAGTCGAACTGGTACTTGCCTCGGTAGGTGCCGCCGGAGGAGATCGCGGCGGGATTTCCGCCGGACTCGCATGCGGCGATCGAGTTGAGGGTCGCCAGCGAGACGCCGCCGGGGAGGGTCGCGAAGGCTTCGTGGTGCTGCTTGCGCAGAGCGGCACGGTGCGCGATGCGGAGCTTGTGAACCTCGGTGCGAATCGCCTTTTGGAAACTCTCGATCGGGCGCTGTAGGGCCTCGACCTTCACCGGCTTCGCGTCGGCTAGGCCGATATGGGGTGCGGCATCGTTGCCGGTGGCGGCGAGGGCGGCGGCTGGGAAGGCGATGGCCGCGATCAGGGCAGGGACGATATATGTGCGTTTTGTGAGCAAGCGCGGGACCCTGGAGGGATTGCCGGCGCTGGTGGGTGACCGCCGTCACACAGCAGTGATCACAAGCATCAATCGCCACAAGCTCAGGCACGAAACAGCTGGAGGCCGAAGAACTCGTGAACCCGATCGTGCAATGGAACCGAGCTTGCGGCTCGTCGACCTGAGTGGAAAATCCCGCTCGTCGAGGCGCGCCCAAGGCATGATGCGCTGATCGCCGAGCATCCGACATCGCGGCTGTTGCTTGCCTGCCCGGACCGCCCCGGTCTGATCGCCGCGGTCAGCGGCTTCCTCGCCGACGCCGGCCTCAACATCGTCGACGCTGACCAGCACTCCTCGGGCGAGGGGCGGCTGTTCATGCGGATGGTCTTCGACGCGGTGCCCGAGGGTGAGCGCGAGGCGCTGTACCGGCGCTTCGAGGAGGAGGTATCGCGGCCGCTGGAGATGGACCACCGATTCGCCGAGTCGAGCCGGCCCAAGCGGGTGGCGATCATGGTCTCGCGCGAGGACCACTGCCTCTCCGACCTGCTCTGGCGCTGGCGCAGCGGCGAGCTGGGCGCGGACCTGGCCGCCGTGATCTCCAATCACCCGGAGCACGCCGGCCAGGTCGCCTCTCTCGGCCTCCCGTTCCACCACGTGCCAGTCGAGGCGGGGGACAAGGACGAGGCGGAGCGGCGGGCGCTGGAGCTGCTCGAGGGGGTCGACCTGCTCGTCCTCGCCCGCTACATGCAGGTCCTCTCCCCCACCTTCCTGCGGGATCTCGAAGCGCCCGCGATCAACATCCACCACAGCTTCCTGCCGGCCTTCGTCGGCGCTGACCCCTACCGTCGCGCTCACGAGCGCGGCGTCAAGTTGATCGGCGCCACCGCCCACTACGTCACCGAGGATCTCGACGCCGGCCCGATCATCGACCAGGACGTGACCCGCGTAAGCCACCGCGACGAGGTCGACGACCTGATGCGAATCGGCCGCGACATAGAGCGCCTCGTCCTGGCCCGAGCCGTAAAAGCCCACCTCGACGACCGGGTCCTGCTAGACGGCGCCCGGACGATCGTCTTCTGAGTCCTGTCACCGTCGATCGCTCTTACTTTGAGCATGACTCAGGCGCGTTGTCCCATCCGCACTAACACAACGGCATCGATCCTCCACTGTGGCATTATCCCTGCATGCAGGCAGGGCTTTTGGGTTCGTCGTGCAGCACCGAGGTCGCGGGGACGGCTTAGTGGCGGCTGACGGCGAGACCCAGCGGGGCTTCATCGGCCGGCAGAGGTTCGCCGCCCAGGAGGGACGCGACTGGAGCTTCGCCGACCGCCTCGGCGACATGATCTCGGCCCACGCGCCGGACGGCACCTACCGCTATGCGTCGGCCGCCGCCAGGGATCTGCTCGGCTACGAACCCGAGGAGCTGATCGGCACCTCGGCCTACGACT
>DATMRN010000185.1:0-2521 GCA_035566275.1 Solirubrobacterales bacterium
GGGCACGTACATCTTCCCGCCCCGTCCTTCGCTGAAGCTGACGACGGACATCTTCGAGTTCTGCGGCCGCGAGGTGCCGCGCTGGAACACGATCTCGATCTCCGGCTACCACATCCGGGAGAAGGGCTGCTCGGCCGTGCAGGAGGTGGCGTTCACCCTCTCCAACGCGATCGCCTACGTCGAGGCGGCGCTGGAGCGGGGCCTGATGATCGACGAGTTCGCCCCCCGCCTCGCCTTCTTCTTCAACTGCCACAACAACGTCTTCCAGGAGATCGCCAAGTTCCGCGCGGTGCGGCGGATGTGGGCGAAGATCGTCGAGGAGCGCTTCGGGGCCAAGGACCCCGACTCGATGAAGATCCGCTTCCACACCCAGACCGGCGGGGTGACGCTGCAGGCCCAGCAGCCCGAGGTCAACATCATCCGCGTCGCCCTGCAGGGCTTCGCCGCGGTCAGCGGCGGCACCCAATCGCTGCACACCAACGGCTTCGACGAGGCGCTGGCGCTGCCGACCGAGCGCTCGGCGCGGATCGCTCTGCGCACCCAGCAGGTGCTGGCGCACGAGTCCGGCGTCGCCGACACTGTCGACCCCTTCGCCGGCTCCTATTTCGTCGAGTCGCTGACCGACGAGATCGAGGCCCGCTCCTGGGAGCTGATGGACAGGGTCGCCGAGCTGGGCGGCTCGGTCGAGGCGCTCGAGTTCATGCAGCGCGAGATCGAGGAGTCGGCGATGAGCTACCACGAGCGCTACAAGAGCGGCCAGGACATCATCGTCGGGGTGAACAAGTACGTCACCGACCAGGTCGACGACGTCGACATCCTCAGGGTCGATCCCGAGGCCGAGCAGCGCCAGCTCGCCCGGCTGAAGGCATTCAAGGAGTCGCGCGACCAGGAGGGGGTGGAGGAGAAGCTGGAGTCCCTGCGCGACGTCGCCCGCGGCGACGGCAACCTCCTGCACCCGATCCGATCGGCCCTAGCCGCCAACGCCTCTATCGGCGAGGTCTGCGGCGCAATGCGAGACGTCTTCGGCGAATACCACGGCGGCGCTTTCTTCTAGCGCTCGGGGACGTGCCTGAGCTTGACCCCCGATATGGGTGGTTAACCTCAGGCACGCCCTCGCCCAGGGGGAGGAACGGTTGGCCGTAGGTTGAAGCGGCCTTCAATGATCGAGGTATCGCGGACCCTTGTGAAGTCCGAGCCGGAGCTGGCCGAGCTCCTCGCCGCGCAGGAGCAGCTTCGCGAGCTGGAGGTGACGATGGCCGAGAAGGGCTTCGGCACCCGCGTGGAGATCCGTGCGGCCGAGGATTCCGGACTGGGAGAGGCCGATCTGGAGCGCCTCCTCGATGAGCTTTCCCAGCCCCAGAAGAAGCCGTTCGGCAGCGCCTGACCCCTCGTCATAGACTTCCGCGCCGATGCGAGAGCGCAACCCGGTCACCCACGAGGAGAAGCTCTCCTACCTGCGCGAGCTGCGCGAGGCGGCGATCAACTCAGCCTCCGAGGAGGCGGTCGAGAAGCAGCACGCGAAGGGCAAGCTGACCGCCCGCGAGCGGGTCGAGAAGCTGCTCGACCCCGGCTCCTTCGAGGAGCTCGACACCTTCGTCCGCCACCGCACCTACGACTTCGAGATGCAAAAAAGGCGGCCCTGGGGCGACGCCGTCGTCACCGGCCATGGCACGATCGACGGTCGCACCGTCTTCGTCTTCTCCCAGGACTTCACCGTCTTCGGCGGCAGCCTCGGCGAGGTGATGGCGGAGAAGATGTGCAAGGTGATGGACCTCGCCGCCCAGGTCGGGGCGCCGGTGATCGGCATCAACGACTCCGGTGGCGCTCGCATCCAGGAGGGGGTCGTCTCCCTCGGCGCCTACGGCGACGTCTTCGTTCGCAACGTCAAGTGCTCCGGGGTGATCCCGCAGATCAGCCTGATCATGGGCCCCTGCGCCGGCGGCGCCGTCTACTCGCCGGCGATGACCGACTTCATCTTCATGGTCAAAGAGACCTCGCACATGTTCATCACCGGCCCCGAGGTGATCAAGACGGTGACCGGCGAGGAGGTCGAGTTCGAGGAGCTCGGCGGGGCGATGAGCCACAACACCAAGTCCGGCGTCGCCCACTTCGCCGCCGAGGACGAGGAGAGCTGCCTGCAGGACGCCCGCCACCTGCTCAGCTTCCTGCCCTCCAACAACCTCGAGGCGCCGCCCCGCTTCGAGCCCTCCGACGATCCCGAGCGCGAAGACGACGAACTCGACACGCTGGTCCCCGACGACCCCTCCAAGCCATACGACATGCGCGAGGTGATCTCCCGCATCGTCGACGACGGCGAGTTCTTCGAGGTCCACGAGCACTACGCGCGCAACATCGTCTGCGGTTTCGCGCGCCTGGACGGCTTTGCCGTCGGGGTGGTCGGCAACCAGCCCAGTCAGCTCGCCGGCGTGCTCGACATCGACGCTTCGGCCAAGGCCGCGCGCTTCGTGCGCACGTGCGACGCCTTCAACATCCCGCTCGTCACGTTCACCGACGTGCCCGG
>DATMRN010000186.1:0-2147 GCA_035566275.1 Solirubrobacterales bacterium
GAGCAGGCGCCAGTGGTCGAGAGCCAGGGACAGCTCGCCGCCGCGCCGCGTCGCGAGGGCGGTGCCCTCGGCGCCGACTATATCTCCGAGGTCGAGGTTGACGAGCAGCTCGAACGCCTCCGCGCCGAGCAGGTCCTCGCGGGCGTGGAGCTGGATCTGCCCGGTGCCGTCACGGAGGTCGAGGAAGCAGGCCTTGCCATGGCCGCGGCGAGCGGCGATGCGACCGGCCACGCGGTGGCGCGACTCGGTCTCGATCCCCGGCGCCAGCCCCTCGTGGGCGGCGCGCACCTCGGCGATGTCCTCGCGTTCGGCGAAGTCGTGCGGGAAGGGGTCGATGCCCGCGTCCCTGATGCGGTCCAGCTTCTCCCGGCGATCCGCCAGGACATCCGAGATCTCGGGCTCGCTCATCTGAGCGCGAGCCTATTCGACCGCTAAGCCGTCTCGATCTTGGTGATTTTGAGCTTCTTCCTGGGGCCGCGGGGGACCTCGACGGTCACCACGTCGTTGCGCTTGCGGCCGACGAGGGCCTTGCCGATCGGCGATTCGTTGGAGAGTTTGTGCTCGAGCGGGTTCGCCTCGGTCGAGCCGACGATCTGGAATTTCTGCGAGTCGCCGGTCTTCTGATCTTTGACGTGGACGACCGAGCCGAACTTCACCTCGTCGGTGCCGAGCGCCTTCTCGTCGATCACGGTGGCGCGGCGCAGCCGCTCTTCGAGCTGGGCGATCCGGCCCTCCAGCAGCGCCTGTTCGTTCTTGGCGTCGTCGTACTCGGCGTTCTCGGAAATGTCGCCGAACTCGCGCGCTTCCTTGATCCGCGCCGCGACCTCGCGGCGTTTCGTCGTCGAGAGGTGCTCGATCTCCTCTTTGAGCTTCTCGAGCCCTTCTGGGGTGATGACGGCCTGGCGACTCACTTGTCCAACCTCGCTCTTTGTTTGCGGGGGAGCCGGGAATTGGCTCCCAGACCCAAAAAACCCGGATGCGGCGGATTTCGCTCGCCACACCTGGGCACGAAGTCGCGGGATTATAGCGAGGGGTAATCCTCGGCAATCAGGGATCTTCTAGGCAACCGCGACGGGCTCGCGGAGAGCGCCGATCAGCACCCGCGCGCGATCCAGATCGGCGCTGCGCTGAAGCTCGTCGGCAACCGGGCCCGGCGGGTCGAGGGAGGCCAGGTACCAGGGGTAGAACTTGCGCAGGTAACGCTCGGCGCGCGCCGCGCCTAGGTGCTCCTCGGCGCGGTCGAGGACCCAGAGCAGCTCGGCGACGATCTCCTCGCGACTCGGGGGGGTGGCGCGGCGGCCGGTCAACTCCTCGAACACCCAGGGGTTGCCGAGCCCGCCGCGGGCGATCATCACCGCGTCGGCGCCGGACTCTTCATAAGCGCGCCGCGCCGCCTCGGCGCTCTTCAGGCCGCCGGAGACGATCACCGGCACGTCCACCCGCTCGACCAGCTCGCGGGTCAGCGCGTAGTCCGGCTCGCCCTTGTGGCCGAGCGCCGCGGCGCGGGGATGGAAGGCGATGGCCGCGACCCCGCCTTCCTCGGCCAGGCGCAAGGCCAGCTCGAAGCCGGAGCGATCGCCCACCTGGATGCCGGAGCGAAGCTTCACCGTGACCGGCAGGCAGCTGCCCTCGGCGGCGGCGCGGGCCAGGGCCAGGGCCAGCTCGGGGTCGCGCAGCAGCTCGGCGCCGGCGCCGGTCCGCCGCACCTTGCGCACCGGGCAGCCCATGTTGATGTCGATCAGGTCGGCGCCCGCCTCGGCGGCGACCGCCGCGCCGGAGCGCATCACCTCGGGGTCGTGGCCGAAGAGCTGCACCGAGACCGGGTGCTCGTCGGGGTGGATTCGCATCAGCTCGCTCAGGGTGCGCTCGTTGCGATGGTGCAGGCCGAAGCTGGAGACCATCTCCGACACCGCCAGCCCGGCTCCGTGGCGCTTCGCCTGCAGGCGCACGAACCAGTTGCCGATCCCGGCCAAGGGCGCCAGCAACACCCGATTCTCGATTCGCAACCCGCCGATCTCGAACGGCGTTGTCAAGGGAAGAGGCGGCGGTTTATTCCTTGTTTCTCTCATAGATGAGACGCAGCCCCTTCAGGGTAAGCATGTCGTCGACCTCGTCGATCGTCTCGGTGAAGGGGACGACCACGTGGG
>DATMRN010000187.1:0-7129 GCA_035566275.1 Solirubrobacterales bacterium
CGTCAGCGCGCCGAGCGCCGCCGACATCGGGTTGAGCGGGACGCCGCTCGCCCAGATCGCGAGCGAGGACCAGCCGGTGGCCAGCACGATCGGGACCAGCGGCACCAGGGCGCGGGAGAGCGACCTGTAGACCGCGAGCAGGGCCAGCGCTACGGCGAGCAGGCCGGCGAGAGTCAGCCAGTAGCGGCTTTGGGAGAGGTCGGTCGCCGACTGGGCGGCGATCACCGGCAGCCCGGCGAGCCGCACCTCGACCCCCGGCGGCGGGCCACCCGGGGAGCCGGGCGTGCCGACCTCGCTTCGCACCCGGTCGATCAGCGCCTGCTGGCCCTCCAGCGACTGGGCGCGGATGCCGAAGGTGAGCAGCGCCGTGTGGCCCGGCAGACCGGTCTTCGGGTCGAGGGGGGCGACCTGGCGCAGGTCATAGGAGGACATCGCCGCCAGGGTCGAGCGGATACCCTGCCTGCTCAGCCTGCCGCCGCCGCTGGTGAGGAAGTCCGAGAGCGCCGGGCCGGGGCAGACTTCGGCGGCGCGGCAGCTCGGTTCGGGCCCGTCGAACCCGTTCGAGCGCAGCACCCGCTGCTTGAAGCCGGCCATCCAGCTAATCGTCGCGGGGTCGGTGAAGTCGGGGGCATCGACGCTGACGTCGAGCTCGCCGGAGACGCCGGTGGCGTCCTGCAGCTCGGTCAGGTCGTGAACCGCCGGCAGGCTCTGCGGCGCCAGCGAGCGGATGTCGGAGACGGTGCCGACCTGCGTCCCGGCGGCCCAGCCGAGGATGGCGAGGACGAGCCCAACGCCGAGCACCCGCTGTGGGTGAGCGAGGGCGAGTGCAAGGAAGCGCTCTGGCGGGCGGGTCCTGTCGTCGGGGTGTGGTGCACTCGTTGCCCTGCGCGCTGCTCCGAGCGGAGGGACGTTGCGGGGCGAGCTGTGAGGCCCTGCCCTCCGCAGCCTCCGGGCTGCCGAGTCCACCACACCCCGACGCCACCCGCCCGAGAGAGCATTGCGTCCGACTTCCTCACGACGAAGAAGGCTCAGAGCGGCGAAGCCGGCGGTCAGGGCCAGCAGAAATGCGATCACGACCCCCACCAAGAGGAGCAACCCGAAGCTCCGCACCATCGGGGTTGGGGATAGCTGGAGGGCGAGGAAGCCCGCCGCGGTGGCGAGGCAAGCGGTGGCGATGGTGGGGCCGCCGCGCGAGGCCGCTTGGCGCGCCGCCTCCGCCCCGGTGGCGCCCTCCTCGACCGCCTCGTCGTAGCGGGCCTGAAGCTGGATCGCGTAGTCGACGGCGAGGCCGATCAGGATCGGCAGCACCGCGATCGAGGCGATCGTCAGCGAGCCGCCGGCTAGGCCCAGCAGGCCGAAGGTCAGGCTCGCCGCGGCGAGCGCGATGCCGAGTGGCAGGAGGCGAAAGCGGGAGCGGAATATCGCCACCAGGGTCAACGCCATCACCGCGACCGCGACGCCGAAGAGGACCAGCAGGGCGTCCTTCAGCGCCCGCGCCAGGCCGTCGATGACGACCGGCGCCCCGGAGATGACGTAGCGCCCACCGTGCAGGGCGAAACAGGGCGCCGGCTTGCCCTTGAAGGCGCAGGCCCGGCGCGGTGTCGTGTCGTCGACCGCTTCGTGGATCAGCCCCAGCGCCCGGTGGCGCTCGGCCTCGGTCAGGCCGGGGCGCAGGCGCAGGACGATCTGGGCCGAGTGCCCGTTGGGGAAGAGGTAGGCCAGGCGCGCCTTCGGGACGTCGCGGGCGCGGCGCAGGTCGAAGACCACGGTCGCCAGGAAGTCGGGGTTGCCGATGCTGGGGAAGCTGGTGATCCCGTAGCGCGCCGCGACGCTAAGCAGGAAGCGGCGGAACTCGGCCGGCGGCACCCGCGCCGCCAGCCGGCTGAGCTGGCGGTCGATCTGGATCACCGCCTCGTTGAGAAAGGTCCCGGGGCCGGCGACGAACTCGACCGGCCGCGACCGCGCCAATTCGGTGCAGGGCCCCGGAATCGGCGTAGCCCCCTTGGGAACCTTGCCCGACAAGCACCCCTCCAACCGCAGCAGCCGAAACAGATTCGGAGTTAAGACCAACCGCTGCAAATCCCCCTCGGCCAGCACCACCACAGGTTCTTCCCCGAACACCTCCCGCACATGCTGAGTAGCCCGATAGCTGGCGCTGTCTGTATCGACAAGCGTCCCAGCCCCAGCATCCGTCGGCAGCCTCGTGGCGCCCACCCCAGCCACAACCGCGAGGACAACCGAGATCGCAAGGACTACGCGTGCGTGCCCGGCAGCCCAGCCGGCCACCGTCCCGAACCACTTAGCGGTGGTCAAAGCCCGAAAGGAGGGGGCGGGTGCCCCTCTCCGCGTTTTGCGCCTTTTCGGCAATCCATCCGCGGCCAGCCGACCACGCCCCACCGAAACAGGCGAGCGGAGAGGGGCACTCGACCCCTCCCCCGCTCAGTCCATGGAAAGAGGACCACTAACGTCAGCCTTGAGGAACTGGCTGACGAACTCGTTTTCCGAGTCGAACAGCTCTTCTTTGGGCCCCGACTCGACGATCTTGCCGTTCCACAGCACCGCGAGGAAGTCGGCGATCCGGCGCGCCGTGTTGAGGTCGTGGCTGATCGTCAGGTAGCAGCCGCCGTTCTCCGCGTGCACCTCGCGGATCAGCTCGCAGAGCAGCGCGGTGCGGACCGGGTCGAGGCCGGAGTCCGGCTCGTCGAACATGACGATCGCGGGGTCCAGGACCAGAGCACGGGCGAAGCCGGCACGCTTGCGCATCCCACCCGAGAGCTCGTTCGGCATCTTGTAGATCGCCTCGATCAAACCCACCTCTTTGAGGCGGCGGTTGACGATCTCGCCGATCTCCTCCTCGCTCTTGTCGGTGTGCTGGCGCAGCGGGAAGGCGGTGTTGTCGTAGATGTTCATCGAGCCGAAGAGGGCCCCGTCCTGGAACAGCAGCCCGAACTTCTTGCGCACCTCGAACAGCTCGTCGTCGGTCATGTTGGGAATCGATTCGCCGTGGACCAGAACGTCGCCGGAGTCCGGGTAGAGCAGGCCGACGATGTGCTTGATCAGCACGCTCTTGCCGGTCCCCGACGGGCCCAGCACCATCGAGACCTGGTCCTCGGGGAGGCCCAGGTTGAGCCCGTTGAGGATGCGCGCCCGGCCGAACTGCTTGACCAGGTCGATGATCTCGATCGCGTCCTCGCCACCGTGGTCGCGCTTGCGGCCGGTGTGGAAGCGGTAGGGATCGGACTCGCTGGGGTCGACGCCGGGGATGACGAAGTCACGGCCCATGACCTTGCCGTCCTCGCCGACGTAGGGCCCGCTCGAATTGGTGGGGGTGAGAGCCGGGGCCGCCTCGGCGGTCGTCTCCGCCTCCCCCTCCAGCTCGGCCTCGTTGACCAGGTTCTCGTCGTCGATCGACAAATCAGCCTCCTATCGGCGCCCTCGGGTTGGCCCCCCAGAAGACAAGGGTCCCAAGCATCCCGATGATGTGAACTAAGACGATGTTGAGGACCATCGATTTCGCGGTCGCGGTCCCCACCCCGACCGGCCCGCCGGAGGCCGTGTAGCCGTAGTAGCAGCCGACCATCACGATCGCGGTCGCCATGAACATCCCCTTGGTCAGGCTGAAGATCAGGTCGGGCGGGTTCTGGAACTGCCAGAAGATCAATGCGTAGCCGCCCGAGGAGACGTCGCCGATCTGCTTGACGACGGCCAGGTAGCTGGCGGTGTACATGACACCGATCCCGACCAGGTACATGAACGGGAAGGCGATCCAGGCGGCGAGCAGGCGGGTGGCGCAGAGGAAGGCGACCGGCGGCACGCCCATCACCTCGAGCGCATCGATCTCGTCGGAGATCCGCATCGCCCCCAGCTCGGCGACGATCCCGGTCCCAACCTTGGCCGACACTATGTAGCCGAAGGCGTAGGGCATGATCTCGCGCAGGTCGCACCAGGCCGAGAAGACGCCGGCGTAGGCGGGAGCGCCCTGCGCGCGCAACAGGTAGGCGCCCTCGATCCCGCACTGGAGCCCGAGGATGAAGACCGTGGCCCAGATGACCAGCGCCGAGCCGAGGATCAGGATCCCCGCCTGGCGCAGGCTCTCGCCGAAGAAGCGAAGGACGCGGCCCGAGTAGACGAGGCCGGCTACCCGGGAGCCGAAGCGGGCGATCTCGCCGAAGGAGTCGAGCCACTGGCGCGGGACCTCCAGCCAGGCGTTCATCGGATCGTCTGCAGCTGCGGGTTGGTGGCGAGCAGGGTCTGGGTGAAGACGTAGTTGAAGGCGAACACGCCCAGGAAGGAGATGACGACAGCCTGGTTGACGGCGCGGCCGACCCCCGCCGCGCCCCCGGAGGCGGTCATCCCCTTGTAGGAGCAGACGATCGCGATGATCGCCCCGAACAGGGTGCACTTGATCACCGAGCCCCAGAGGTCGGTGATCGAGGCGTTGGAGAAGAGCGTCGCGAAGAAGCCGCCGAGCGGCTGGTGGTAGAGCATCTCGGTGAGGATGCCGCCGCTGATCCCGAAGACCAGGGCGTAGATGTCGAGCAGGCCGGTGATCAGCATCAGCGCCAGGAAGCGGGGCACGACCAGGTTCTTGATCGGGTCGACGCCGAGCACCTGCAGGGCGTCGAGCTCCTCGCGGATCTTGCGAGCGCCGAGGTCGGCGGTGATCGCGGTGCCGGCGACGCCGGCGACGACCACGGCGGTCACGAAGGGGGCGATCTCGCGGATCGAGGCGAGCACGAAGAAGCCGCCGAGCCGGTCCAGCGCCCCAACGAGAGTGAGGAAGTTGGCGGCCTGGAGGCCGGGGGCGCCGAAGCAGATGGCCACCGTGGAGACCAGCAGCGGGAACCAGCAGAGCCGCAGGGCGAAGAGGAACTGGCCGATGAACTCCTCGCCGTAGGGATACGGAGGTTTGACCGCGGAGACCAGCGTTTTCGCGGTGAGGATCATCATCTCCCCCACCTCCCCGAAGAAGGACCTGGCTGGCAGGAACGCCCTGCCTATCGATGCGGCTCTCTCCATCTGCTCCTCCGGCAAGCGGGGCCGCATCCACGCGGCCCCCGCCTTGGTGAGCTGAGTCTATGGGATGGGTAAGCGGCCGACCGTTACACGACTGTTGAGATCCGGCTAACCCCGCCGGAGGTCCCGAAAAGGCCCTGGAAGCGGGCAAACCCCATGGTATGTTCCGCCCGCTTTGCGGGGGACCGGACCAAATTCCCGGCGTGCCCGCCTTCGAGCCACCGCGACCGGGGTTGCCGCCGTGGCCGTGGCGGCGCTGCTCGCCGCCTGCGGCGGCTCCTCCTCGGATGCGAACCAACCGGGCGGGACCTTCCGAGTGAAGGTGGTGACGGCCCAGTTCCCGACCGAGCAGCGGCTCGGCCAGACCTCGCTGCTGCGGATCGGCGTCCGCAACACCGGCCGCAAGACGGTGCCGGCGCTCACCGTGACCGCCTCGATCGCCGGCAGGGCGGGTCAGACCTCCTCGCTGCCCTTCGCCATCCACGATCCTCAGCCAGGCCTCGCCCAGCCCGATCGCCCGGTCTGGGTCCTGGCGCAGAGCTACCCGAAGCTGGCCGGCTCCTCGAGCCCCGGCGGCGCCGGCACCTCCAACGTCAAGACCTTCGACTTCGGGCCGCTGAAGCCCAGCGCCACGACCGAGGCGGTCTGGAAGCTGAGCGCCGTCAAAGCCGGGCGCTACACCCTTCTCTACAAGGTCGACGCCGGCCTCAGCGGAACCGCCAAGGCGGAGGGCCCCGGCGGCGTCGCGCCGGGCGGGTCCTTCGCGGTGAAGATCTCCAGCGTGCCGCCGAACGTCGTGGTCACCGACAGCGGCAAAGTCGTCGAAAAGTGATCAGGACAAGTAGCTTCGTCGTAGTGTTCCTCGTACTCGCGCTGCCAGCCTCGCCCCCCACCTTGGGAGGGCAAGCGGCGACCGCAAGCTCGGCCTCGCGGTCAGCAAGTGGAGGAGGTGGCGGAGTAATACTCTTGGCTGACCAGCCAAGGGCCTAGGAAGGGAGCATCCAGTGGAGAGCGGAACCGCGCAGGCGAGCGCCGAAGCGACCAACGGAGCGAGCGCCAACGGCGATGGCGCCGACCGCCTCGAGGTCCATAGCCCGGCTACCGGGGCGCTGATCGCGACCGTCCCGATCGACTCCCCGCAGAGCGTCGCCGCGACCGTCGCCCGGGTGCGCGCCAACCAGCCCGAGTGGGAGGCGATCGGGATCGAGGGCCGCCGCCACTGGCTGGGCAAGCTGCGCGACTGGCTGCTGGACAACCAGGACCGCGTGCTCGACACGATGCAGCAGGAGACCGGCAAGGTCCGCGCCGACGCCTCCAACGAGCCGACCTACCTCGCCGACCTGATCAACTTCTACGGCGCCAAGGCGGCGCGGTTCATCGGCGAGGAGAGTATCCGCCCCCACACCCCCCTGCTCGCCGCGAAGAAGCTGCGGGTCCAGTACCGGCCCCACCCGGTGGTCGGCATCATCAGCCCCTGGAACTTCCCCCTGATCCTGGCGCTGGGCGACGCGATCCCGGCGATGCAGGCCGGCGCCGCGGTAGTGATCAAGCCCTCGGAGTTCACGCCGCTCGGCCTGGCCGAGGTGGTCAAGGCGTGGAAGGAGGAGATCGGCGGGCCCGACGTGCTCGACTGCGTGCAGGGGATCGGCGAGACCGGCGGCGCCCTGGTCGACGCGGTCGACTTCATCCAGTTCACCGGCTCCGACAGAACGGGTCGCAAGGTGATGGCGCGGGCGGCCGAGACGCTGACCCCGGTCAGCCTCGAGCTCGGCGGCAAGGATCCGATGATCGTCCTCTCCGACGCCGACCTCGACCGCGCCGCCAATGCCGCGGCCTGGGGCGGGATGATGAACTCTGGCCAGATCTGCATGTCGGTCGAGCGGATCTACGTCGAGGAGCCGGTTTACGACGAGTTCGTCGCCAAGCTGGTAAAAGAGGTTGGGGTGCTGCGCCAGGGCGCCGACGACGCCCGCAATCCAAAGGACGTCGGCGCGATGACCTCGCCGAACCAGAGCGCGATCGTCGAGGACCACGTCAACGACGCGCTGGCGAGCGGCGCCCGGGCGCTGACCGGCGGCAAGCGGGTCGAGGGGCCCGGCGACTACTTCGAGCC
>DATMRN010000188.1:0-14232 GCA_035566275.1 Solirubrobacterales bacterium
GCGAGCGCATCCTGATCGTCGACGACGAGGCCCAGATGCGGCGCATGCTCTCGCGCGTCCTTGCCTCCCGCGGCTATCGATGCAAGGGCGCCGAAGGCGCCTCAGAGGGCCGTGTCCTGCTCAAGCGAGAGTCCTTCGACCTTGCGATCTGTGACCTGAGGATCTCTGAGGAAGGAATGACGCTGCTCGATGAGATCGAGCGCGCCCACAGCGAGATGGCGCTGCTGATGGCCTCCGACGATCCTTCGCTCGCCCACATCGCCGGCGAACACGGGGTGAGCGGCTACCTGATCAAGCCGTTGCGCGACAGCGAGGTGCTGGTAAGCGTCGCTTGCGCTCTGGGGCAAGCCGAGCGCCAGCGCCGCCAGCGCTCAGTGGGCGATCGCTTCGGGCGACAGACCGAGATGCTCGAGCGGCTCAGCAAGGTGATCGCTCGTCGCGATCTGAAGACCGGCATCCATACACGCCGCGTCGGCGAGTACTCGGCTTTCCTCGCCAGGGCCTGCGGGCTCGGCGAGGAGGAGGTCCAAAGCATCCGCCAGGCCGCTCCCATGCACGACATCGGCAAGCTGGCCATACCCGACGCCATCCTGCTGAAGCCCGGCCCGCTCAGCTCCGCAGAGAGCAGGTTCATGCAGCGCCACGCCCAGATCGGCCACGACCTCCTCGCCGGCGCCGGCTCGCCCTTGCTCGACCTTGCCGCCGAGATCGCCCTCACCCACCACGAGAACTTCGACGGGAACGGCTACCCGCACGGTTTGCGGGGCTTCGAGATCCCGATCGCCGGACGCATCGTCGCCATCGCGGATGTCTTTGACGCGCTGATCAGCGATCGCCCCTACCGCAAGGCGGTCTCGCCGCAGCGTGCTGTCGCGACGATGATCGTGGGCCGGGGTGCCCGCTTCGATCCATCCTTGCTCGACTTCTTCACCGAGAACCTCGACTCGATCCTCGAAGGGCTGGGGCCGCGCTCAGCCAGTTCGCGCATGGCCGCACCGTCTCAAAGTGTCGACTAGCCCAGCCGCCAGGAGAGACTGGACTGATTGCCCTGCTTCGCCCGTAGAAGCGCCCTCCCCTTCAGGGCCAGCCCGGTCGCGAACACCCGATTCGACGTCGCGAAGGCGCGTGCGAGCTGCCGCCAGCCTCCTTTGCTCCTGCGCTCAACGATCACGGCGCCCGGGGCCGGCGCCTTTCCCCAGACGAACGTCCCGCCCGGGCGGCGGTCCACCACGAACGGGAACCGGAAGGCCCGGTAGGCGAGCTTGGGCCGGCCATCGAGTTCGAACAGCCCGGTCTGCGGCGTCGCCGCGAAGCTCGGCACCGGCGGGCTGTCGCGGATCTCGAACCAGATCACGGTCCGAACTCGCTGGCGCCACAGGACATAGAGGGACTGGGCGAGCCAGCGCGCCTGCCTTCGTTCTGGCACCCCGCCCGGGTCCGGCGGGTTGGAGTCCCACCAGATCTCGGTTGCCCAGAACGGCTTGGGGCGCCGCGGCAGGACCCGCCCGCTCCGCACCCCCTCCTCGACGATCCGCTCCAACCTCCAGACGTCCGGGGTGGACACGTCGAGCGGGCTCGCGGCGCTGAGCTTCGGCGGGCCGACGTCGATCGGGTTGTGGCCCGCGATGTCGAAGTGGACGGGGCCCGGACATCCCGCCTTGCGAAGGCTCGATCCCCTGAGGCAGAGCAGCTCGCGCCAGAATCGCACCGGGGGAGTGCGGAAGCCGCCACGCGGGTCGCCGTAGGGCGCCAGGCCGGCGGTCACGACCCGGTCGAGGGGGTCGACGCCGTGGACCGCAGCGTAGAAGGCGTTCAGCATCCGGTGGTATTGGAGCGGCGAGAAGGGCCCGGCCCGGCTCCACTGCGGGGTCATGGTGAGCGACAGGTTCGGCTCGGCCCAAACCTCCCAGAGGTGTACGGCCGGGAGTGGCCCCGCGAGCGGTGCGCTCGGGTCGACGAACCTTCCCGAGTAGCGGATCGCCAGGGCCCGCGCGAACTCGCCCAGCTCGTCGGGCCGGGGCTTCCAGGTGCCCAGGGGGGCGACGGCGAAGTCGGCGGGGCGGTCGGCGCCTTCCGCCCATACAGGCGCCTGGTTGACCAGGACGATCGGGCGCAGCCCATGCGCGACCGCGTCGCGCACCGAGGCGTCGAGCGTCGCCCAGTTGTAGGCGGGGTCGGCCGGATTGGCGGCGTCGAAGCCGGGCGGGGGATCGGCGGGCGCGATCTTGTCCCAGCCGGCTATCAGCACCACGATCCCGGCGCGAGCGTCGACGGCGCGATTCAGCCATAGCCCGCGCAGCGCAGGGTCCGGGCTGGAGAAGATCGCGTCCTCGAGGCCGAGGGTGAGCGGCCGGGCGGCGCCGGCCTGGCCAACCGCCGGCGTCCCGAGCGTCGCCGCGATCGCGGCGACAAGCGCCAAGGCCCTCATCGCGCGCTGCGCCGGGCTCGGCGGCGCTGGACGGCGTAGGCGAGCGCGGCGAGGGCGGTCCCGGCCAGGACCAGCGGGAACGCCTCGCCGAGGCCGCTCTGCGAGGGCGCGCTTGCCGAGCTGTCCAGCGCCGCCACCGGAGCGGCGCCGGCTGGCCCGGCCGCCCGACCGGCCCCGGGCCTTGGCAGGAGGCCCGGCGGAGCGCTCTCGGCGGCGAGCTGAGCCGCCGCGCTGCCGGCGGCGCCGCGCGCCCGCAGGGCGCGAAGCCCGCTCGGGGTCAGGACGCCGTCCCTGACCGAGCCATGCGGCGTCGCGGTGGAGTTCGCGGAGCGGCCGCCGGTGGAGCCGGGAAGGGTCTCGAAGTACTGTTCCGCCTCCGAGTTGCCGGGCGGCGCCAGCGCGGGAGCCGCGGACGCGCTCGCCGGGAGCGCGAGGGCGAGAAACGCGAGCAGGGTGGCCTGCTTGACCCTCATCGACCTTGAATACGCGGGTCGAGGCGAAAAGCTGACAGGCGCCACCCGAGCCGGTGTCAGCTTTTCGCCCTGCGGCGCGTAAGGGTGGGCGATGGAGAGCGTCGAACGCCTGCCGCCGGCATTTCGCACCTTCCGCATCGTCCGTCCCGAGCCCGACGCGGTGGCGACCTGGCTGCTCGCCGCGACGCTGGTCGTCTTCCTCTGCCTGCAGAACGGCGGCTATGACCCGATCCCGCGCGATCAGATCGGGATCGCGGTCTGGTGGGCGCTGCTCTGCGGCGTCGCGGTCGGCGCCCTGCCGGCCCCTGGCCGCACCCGGGCGAGCCTCGCGGCCCTGGGCCTGCTGCTCGGCTTCGCGCTCTGGACCGCCCTCGCCATGGGCTGGACCGAGAGCGCCGAGCGCACCGCCACCGAGCTGGCCCGTGTCGGCGCCTACCTCGGCGTGCTCGCCCTCGCCTGCTCGCTCGCCGCCCGCAGGGGGAGCGGGGGCCGCCTGCTGCTGAACGGCGTCACCTTCGCGCTTGCCCTGATCGCCGCGATCGGCGTCCTCTCCCGCCTGCACATGGCCTGGTTCCCGAGGAACGAGCTGGGCGCCTTCCTGCCCGGCATCCAGATCGAGCGGCGCCTCTCCTACCCCCTCAACTACTCCGGCGGGATGGGGGCGCTGGCGGGTATCGCCCTGCCGCTCCTGCTCGCCGCCACCGCCTCGGCGCGCAACCTCGCCGCCCAGGCGCTGGCGGCGGCGGCGATCCCGCTGGCCGGCCTCGCCCTCTACCTCTCGACCTCCGGAACGGGCGCCGCCGTCGCCGCCAGCGCGCTGGCGGCCTTCCTCGCCCTCGCGCCCGATCGCCTGCCCAAGCTGGCGACCCTTGCGGCCGGGGCGCTCGGCACGGCGATCCTGGCGGCGGCGATCGACCAGAGGGCGGCGCTGGCCAGGGGCCTGCCGACCCTCGCGGCCAAGCAGCAGGGAAACGAGGTGCTGGCGATGGCGCTCGTCGTCTGCGCCGGGGTCGCGCTGATCCAGGTGGCGATCGGCCTCGCCCTGCGTTACGGGCGCCGGCCTCGCTGGTTGCGGATCAGCCGCTCGCGCGCCTGGCTCGCCACCGCGGTCGTCGTTGCAGTGACGATCCCGGCGGCGATCGCGGCGGGAGCGCCGGGGGGGCTCTCGCGGGACTGGCAGGCCTTCAAGGGCCGCGGCGGCGGCGCGGCCCAGGCCAGCGCTTCGAGCGGGATCCTCAACCCGAGCGGCAGCGGCCGCTATCAGTTCTGGCGTTCGGCGCTGGCGGAGAACGCGACCGACCCGTGGGTGGGAACCGGCCCGGGGACCTTCGAACTGTGGTGGGCGCGCAACGGCTCCTACGGCGGCTTCGTGCGGGACGCGCACTCGCTCTACCTCCAGAGCCTCGCGGAGCTTGGGATCGTCGGCCTGGTCTTGATCGGGGGCTTCGTGCTGAGCGTGCTCGCGATCGGGATCGCGCGCACGCTCCGCTCCCCTCCGGACACGCGCCTGGCCCTCGCCGCCGCGACCGCCGGTTGCGCCGGCTTCGCCGTCGCGGCGGCGCTGGAGTGGGTCTGGCAGATTGCCGCGCTCGCCACCGTCTTCATGCTGCTGGCGGGGGTCGTAGTGGCGGGATTCCCGTCACCTCGCAGAGGAAGAGAGCGCCGCGGCGACGGCAGCCAGGCGGCGACCCGGCGAATCCTCGCCTGCGGCATCGCGATCGCCGCGCTGGCGGCGATCTGGCTCCCGCTGCGCGGCGCCTCGGCGCTGCTCGACAGCCAGGCCGACGCGGCGCGGGGCGACCTCGCGGGCGCCCTGAGCGAGGCTCGAAGCGCCGCCGCCGCGCAACCCTACGCCGCCTCGCCCGTGGTCCAGGAGGCGCTGGTCTTCGAGCGGGAGGGGAGGCTTCGCGCCGCCGCGCTTGCGGCCCGCGCCGCCACCCACAGGGACAGCCTCGACTGGCGCACCTGGCTCACCCTCTCCAGGATCGAAGCCGAGCGGGGGATGGCCGGGCCCTCAGTCCGCGCCTACCGCCGGGCTCGCTCGCTCAATCCCAAGTCGGGGCTGTTCGCGGCGTGAGCCGGCGCCCGACCGGTATATCGGATGAGCTTCGCCCCTATGTCAACCGCGGCGAAGCGGAGGGGGTTGACCGCATCGCCGAACGGCTGAGCGGCGAGCGGCCGCTGCCGTCCCCGGACTTCCGCTCGGCGCTGGGGCTGCGGCTGATCGCCCTGCAGAGCGCCGCCGAGATCTGGCGGCCGCGCCGCCTGCGGCTCGCGGTCGCCACCTACCTGGCCTGCGGGGTGTCCCTGCTGGCCGTCGCCGCCCTCGGCGTCGCCGGCACCGGGCCGTTCGCCTCATAGTCCGGCGGCTCGAGCAGCGAGCGCAGCCGTCGCAGCGCGCGCGAGAGGACCTGCTGTGCGTTTGCGACCGTGAGGCCCATCGCCTCGGCGATCTCGCGCAGGCGCAGGTCGCCGCCGAACCTGAGCGCCACGACCTCCCGCTCCCGCCGGCTCAGCCGGCGCAGCGCCGCGGCGAGCGCGGGGTCGAGCCCGAACTCCCGCTCCGGCCCCGGCACGGCCCCGGCGAGCGCTCCATCGATCGGCCTGCCCGAGGCGATCTTCCGGCTCGCGGTCCCTTCCCGCCGCCGGTGGTCTATATAGACGTTGCGGGCGATGACGAGCAGCCAGGCGCCCAGCGGCGAGCGCTCAGGGTCGAAGGAGCTCCACGACCGCAGCGCCCGCTCGAAGGTGAGCTGGGTCAGGTCCTCGGTGTCGCTGCGCGAGCGGAGGCGGTAGGCGAGGTAGCCGTAGACCCTCCAGACGTGCTCCTCGTAGGCTCGGACGAAGTCCTGCTGCTTGGCCATTTGGTCGTATTAGCCTCTACTAATAAGCTGGTCTTGATCATAATGCCCATGAGGCGCCCTTCGGCGAGAGGTAGGCCCAGGCGGTGTGCGGAATAGCGGGGAAGGTTTCGGAGGGCGAGCCGATCGCCCCCGGCTTGATCGAGGCGATGTGCGAGCGCCAGGCCCATCGCGGCCCCGACTCCCGCGGCGTCCACCGCGCCCCCGGCGCCGAGCTGGGGGTCCAGCGGCTCCGCGTCATCGACCTCGATACCGGGGACCAGCCGATCTACAGCGAGGACCGCTCGGTCGCCGTGATCCTCAACGGCGAGATCTACAACTTCCGCGAGCTGCGCCGCGAACTGGAGCGCCGCGGGCACCGGTTCGCGACCAAGGGCGACACCGAGGTCATCGCCCACTTATACGAGGAGCATGGCGCCGAGTTGGTGCACCGGCTCGACGGCATGTTCGCCTTCGCCGTCTGGGACGCGCGCCGGCGATCCCTGCTCCTGGCGCGCGACCGGGTCGGGAAGAAGCCGCTGTTCTACGCGGAGGGGGACGACTGGCTGAGCTTCGCCTCCGAGCTGGGCGCCCTGACGAGCGACGACTCGATCGCACGAGCGCTCGACCCGGCCTCGATCCAGTGCTACCTGGCCTATGGCTACATCCCGGCCCCGTGGTCCGTCTGGCGCGACGTGCGCAAGCTTCCCCCCGCCCACCTGCTCGTCTGGGAGCGGGGACGCTCCCGCATCGAGCGCTACTGGTCACTCGACTACTCGCGCAAGCGAGGCGAGAGCCCCCGCGAGCTGGAGGAGGAGCTGCGCCGCCGGGTGGGCGCCGCGGTGCGCCGCCGCATGGTCGCCGACGTCCCCGTCGGGGTCTTCCTCTCCGGCGGCGTCGACTCCTCGATCGTCGCCGCCGAGATGGCCGCCGCCTCCGGGCAGCCGGTGAAGACCTTCTCGATCGGGTTCGAGGACGGCCGCTACGACGAGCTTCCCCGCGCCCGCGCGGTGGCGCGCCACCTCGGCGCCGACCACCACGAGTTCGTCGTCAAGCCCGACGCGATCTCGATCCTGCCGAAGCTCGTCCGCCACTACGGGGAGCCGTTCGCGGACTCCTCCGCCCTCCCGTCCTTCTACCTGGCGGAGCTGACCCGGCGCCAGGTCACGGTCGCGCTGAACGGCGACGGCGGCGACGAGAGCTTCGCCGGCTACCTCCGCCACGTCGCCAACCGCGCCGTCGCGCCCATCGACCGGGTCTCCCACCGGCTGAGGCGCCCGGTGGCGAGCGCCGCCGGGCGCCTCCCGGCGGGCGCGGACGGGCGCGGCATCCCCTCCTACGCGCGCCGGCTCCTGCAGTCGGTCGACCTCGACGGGGTCGACCGCTACACGGACCACGTTTCGGTCTTCACGGCGGCCGAGCTCGACCGCCTGCTGGCCCCCGGCTTCCGCGACGGCGCCGATCCCACCCGGCCGCGCCGCGTCATTCGCCGCGCCTGGTATACGGCGGCCTGCGACAGCTCGCTCGACCAGCTGCTCTCGGTCGACGTCAACGCCTACCTCCCCTACGACCTGCTGGTGAAGATGGACATCGCGACGATGGCCGCCTCGCTCGAGGCGCGCTCGCCGCTCCTCGATCGGGGAGTGATGGAATTCGCCGCCTCGCTGCCGGCCCGCAGCAAGGTCTCGCTCTTTCGCAAGAAGTGGCTGCTGCGCCGCGCCTATCGCGATCGCCTCCCGGCGAAGACCATGCGGGGGCGCAAGCAGGGCTTCGCGGTCCCCCTCGACTCCTGGCTCCGGCACGAGCTTCGCGACTACGTCCGCGAGGCGCTGCTGGGCCCCACCGCGTTGACCCGCTCCTACGTCTCGCCCGCCGCGGTCGAGACGATGCTCGGCGAGCACCTCGCCGGGCGCGCCGACCGCTCCGCAAAGCTGTGGTCGCTGCTGATGCTGGAGCTCTGGCACCAGAGCGTCGCGACCCCCGCCCGGGCATGAGCGCCCCGGGCCAGAGCGTCTCAGTGGTGATACCGACCCACAACCGCGCGCCCTTCGTCGGCGAGGCGATCAGCTCGGTCCTGGCACAACGGGAGCGGCCCCGCGAGGTGATCGTCGTCGACGACTGCTCCGAAGACGAGACCCCGGAGCTGCTCAAGCGGTTCGGGGACTCGATCCGGGTGATCAGGACCGAGGCCAACGTCGAGCGCGGCGCCGCCCGCAACCTCGGCGCCGCCCTCGCCACCGGGGAGGCGCTGGCCTTCCTCGACTCCGACGACGTCTGGGACACCGGCAAGCTGCGGCGCCAGCTCGCCGCCGTGCCGCCGAGCGCGCCGTCGATCACCGGCGTGCGGCTGATCGGGACAGCGGGCCGCGACACCGGCAGGCGCCGCATCCCGGCCCGGCGCTCCGACCGGGAGATCCTGATCGACAACTACTGCTTCGCCAGCCCCTCGACCATGGTCGTGCCGAAGCTCGCCTTCGAGGAGGTCGGCGGCTTCCCGGTGCAGCGGCGCTACCAGGGCTCGGAGGACTGGATGTTCCTGGTCAAGCTGCTCTGGGCGGGCTGGCCGGTGAAAGTGGTGCGGGAGGCCCTCGCCGGCTACCGGCTCCACCCCGGTGGGTGGACCCAGCAGCCCGAGAACCTCGAGCGCTCGATGTGGGCGGCGTGCCAGTGGCTGGAGGAGCAGCGGCTCAGCCCACCCCGCTTCGTCGCCGCCCGCCGCAACTGGGTCGCCACGGCGATCGCCTGCGCCTACCTGGTGCGGGCCGAATGGAGTCCCGCCAGGCACTGGAGCGGGATCGCCGTCACCCACGGAGGGCCCGCCGACCGCCTGCGCAGCTGCCGGCGGTTGGCGAAGAGCACGGCTCGGGGGGTGACCGGGCTATGGCGGCCCGCGCCGGCCTGAGCCGCCGCATTGTCCTCTTCACACCCGGGCACACGGAGCCCGGCGGCGCGCAGCGCCACTCGAAGCTGATCGCGGAGGGGCTCTGGCGAGCGGGCTGGGAGGTGAAGGCGATCACGCGGGCGGGGGCGCTGAGCCGCCCCGCGCTGCGCTCGGCGCCGGGGCTGACTGTCGTCGAGGTCCCCGGGTTCGGCCGCCGGCGCCTCGGCGCCCTGCTGTTCGCCCTCGCCGCGATCCCGCTCGGCCTGCTCTGGGGGAGGCGGGCGAGGGCCCTGGTCTCGGTCCAGCTGATGTCCACCACGACCGCCGCCGCCCTCTGCGGCCTCATCCTGAGCCGGCCCTTCCTGGCGCTGGCGACCACCGGCGGCGGCGGAGCGCTCGGCGAGGTCGAGTACCTGGAGGGCACCCGATCCGCGCCGCTTCGCCTCTGGCTCCTGCGCCGCGCCGCCTGCCTCCTCGCCCAGACCGAGGCCGGAGTCGGGGAGCTGGCACGGGTGGGAAGGATGGAGCGCGTCGCCGTGCTGCCCAACCCCGTCGAGCGGCCCGCCGCGGCTCCGCCGCTGCCGGGGACTTCGAGCGCCCTCTACGCGGGTCGCTTCGCCGAGGAGAAGGATCTCCCCTGCCTGCTGAGGGCGTGGAGGGAGGTCGTCCGCGGGAGGGGCGTGGCGAGGCTGACCCTGCTCGGCGCCGGCGGCGCCCACCGCTCGGTCGAGGCGGAGCTGCGCGAGATGCTGGACGCCGACCCGGCACTGCGCGAGAGCGTCAGGATGCCCGGCTGGGCGCCCGGCGTCGAGGGGTTCCTCCGCGCCACCGACGTGTTCGTCCTGCCGAGCCGCTCGGAGGGCATGTCGAACGCCCTGCTCGAGGCCTGCGCCTGGGGGCGCGTCGTGGTCGCCTCCGACATCCCCTCCAACCGCGCCGTGCTCGGCGACGGCTACCCCCTGCTCTTCCCGCCGGGGGACGCCGAGGCCCTGGCCGAGTGCCTGGCGCGCGCCCTCGACCCCCTCGACCCCGTGCGGGGAGTCGCGGCGGGGCTCGTTCGCGAGCGGACCGGGGAGTTCTCGACGGAGGCCGTGGTGGGCGACCTCGAGGAGCTGATCGATGCCGCGAATAGCGCATGTGATTAGCACCCCCGAGGGGGTCGGAGGCGCCGAGCGCGTCCTCGCCTCGCTCGTCGCCGAGGGCGCGAAGCGGGGCTGGGACCAGGCCGTGCTCAATCCCTTCGCGCTCGACCCCGACCGCTCCGAGCTGGTGGGGGCTCTGGACGGGGCAGCCCCCTACCGGGGGCGTCGCTGCGCGAGCTTCGGGCACCTGCCCGCGATGCTCGCCTGGCTGCGCCGCGAGCTGCGAGGGTTCCGGCCCGACGTCGTCCATGCCCACCTCTTCCACGCCGGCGTCGCCGTGGCGGCGCTGGGCGCCCGGCGCCGAAGCGGGCCGAGCCGAGTGCTCACGCACCACCACGGCGACCACCTCCTGTTCGAGCGGCGGCGCCTCGAGGCTCGCCTGGACCGAGCCGCCTGCCGCCGGCCCGACCGCGTCGTCGCGGTGTCGAGCTGGGGGATGGAGCTGCTCGCCTCGCGGCTCGGCCTCCCGCGCGAGAGGCTCGCCTGCATCCCCAATGGGTGGAGCGGGACGCCCTTTCCGCAGAGCGGCTTGGCGGGCCGGCCGACGGCGATCTGCGTGGCGCGCTTCCGGCGCCAGAAGGGCCATCGCGACCTGCTCGCCGCCTTCTCCCTCGTCAGGGAGCGAATCGGCGACGCCAGGCTCCTGCTCGTCGGGGACGGGCCGCTCGAAGGCGAGATCCGAGCCGGCGCGGCAGCGCTCGGGCTGGGGGAGAGCGTCGAGTTCCGCGGCGCCGTCGGCGACGTCTGGCCGCACCTCGCCGAGGCTCACGTCTTCGCCCTCGCCTCGCTGTATGAGCCGCTGGGGATCGCGGCGCTGGAGGCGATGGCCGCGGGCCTCCCTGTCGTCGCCACCGCGGTGGGTGGCGTCCCCGAGCTGGTTGAGGTAGGGAAGACGGGGCGCCTTGTGCGGCCCGGCGCGCCGGAGGAGATGGCCGCGGCGCTGGTCGAGCTGCTCACCGACCCCGACCTGCGGCAGGGGATGGGGAATGAGGCCCGGCGGCGCGCGGCAGGGCGGCGAGCGTCGGTCACGGTGGAGCGCTACTTCGACCTCTACGGGGAGCTGCCGGCCGCATCGGGTTGAGCGCCCCGCAACCGCCAGGCCCGGCGCACGATCGGTAGCCAGTCCTCGGCCGCGGTGGGCGCCGGGCCGCCCCGGCCGAGCCCACGACGCGCGCGCACGGCGCCCACCCGCAGGATCGCGCCGAGCAGCTGCACGCGGTGGATGGCCGCGGCGGCGGCGAGCCCCCGCCGCCGCTCGACCCAGGAGTAGCTGGCGGCCAGGGTCCGCGCTCGCAGCTCCGCGGGGGCGAACGCCACGGAGGTAGCCGCCCCGCCGATGTGGACGACGGTCGCGCCCGGCTCGTAGCGCGTTCGCCAGCCGGCTCTCCGCAGCCGCCAGCAGAGGTCGAGGTCCTCCGCGTAAAGCCACTGGCCATCGTCGAAGCCCCCGATCGCCTCGAAGGCGCTCCGCCGCAGCACCAGGAACGCGCCCATCGCGTACTCGACGTCGCAGGGCGCCGGCGGCGCCGCGGAGGGACCGATCCGCAGCCGCCGCCGCGCCGCCGCGCTGACCCGGTGCACTCCGAGCGCCGCCAGCGCCGTGTCCGAGACCCGGGGGAAGGAGAAGACGGAGGGCTGGACGGCGCCGCTGGGGTGGGCCAGCCGCGGGGCGATCGCCCCGACGTCCGCCGCGGCCGCCGCCGTCAGGTCGAGCAGGGCGTCGATCGCCGCCAAGGGCACGACGACGTCGGCGTTGGCAGCGGCGATCCACGGCGCGCCTCCTCGCTCCGCGCCGAGGTTGACGGCCCCACCGAAGCCGAGGTTGGCGCCGGCCTGCGCCAGGGTCGCCCAGGGATGCTCGCGCGCGACCATTCGCGTGGAGCCGTCGCTCGAGCCGTTGTCGACGACGGTCACCGAGATCGCGCCGGCGCCAGCCGCGTCCTCCAGCGAGGACAGGCAATCGCCAAGGGCGCCCATCGTGTTCCAGCTGACCACGACGACGTCGAGCCGCGCGCCGTTCACGCTCGCCGTCCCGTCGCGGCCGCCCTGGCGAGCAGCGAGGACACCGCCGCCCGCAGGTGGTGGACGTCCGCCCTGCCCGGGACCAAATGCAGCAGAGCCGGGTCGATGCCCTCGCGCCGCGCCCAGCGCCGGGCGCCGATCCTGATCGCGACGAAGCCGACCAGCGCCGAGCAGACCGACCCGAGCGCGGCGCCGGAGAGGCCGATCCAGGGAATCAGGACCAGGTCGAGCCCGACCATCGTCGCGACGTTCGACAGGTAGGAGGCGAGCATCGCGCGGGGGTGGCCCCGCGCCGCGACACCGCGGCAGAGCAGGACCTGCGCCGCCACCGCCGTGGTGCCGAGCGTGAGGATGACGGCCGCCGCGCCGGCGCCGGCGAAGCTTGACCCGAAGGCGAGCGGGATCAGGAACGGCGCCGCGATCGCCGCCGGAGCCGAGACGGCGATCGAGGCGACGATCCCGACCCGGCAGACCTCGGCGATGGCGCCGGCGGCCTCTCCAGCCGGCACGTGGGCGAGCCGCGGGAAGGAGACGTAGGAGAGCGCCCACGGCGCGGCGGCGACCGTCACCCCGTAGGTCAGCGCGACGCTGTAGAGGCCCGCTTCCCGCTGCCCGGCGAGGCTGTAGACGAGCACGGTGTCGCCCCGTGCCGAGACCGTGCCGATCAGGTAGGCGAGCTCGGCGACGGCTCCGTAGCCGATCGCCCAGCGCAGGAAGACGCGGTCGAGCCGGCGCGAGGGGCGCAGCCCCTGCCTCAGGGTGACGCAGCCAGTCGCGGCGACGGCCAGCGCCGCTCCCGCGAGCCCCGCCGCCGCGGCCCCGGCGAGGCGGGGAACGCCGCTCAGCGCGACGAGCAGGTAGCCGGCCAGCGTCACCCCCAGCGAGGCCACTGAGATCGCCCCGATCGTCGCGATCCGCCCGCGCAGCAGCAGGAACTGGTTGGCGTTGACGACCAGCGCCCCGAGCGGCGCCGTGGCGATGAGCAGGACGGTCGGAGAAACTGGAATGCTCAAGGCCGTGGCGGCTAAGATGCCCAGCATCGCGGCACAGAGGCACCCCACCGCGAGGCTCCAGGCGACGGCGGTCGCGAAGGCGGGGCCCTCCGCGGCCCGGCGGCGAGCGACGCCGACGATAGCCGCCTCGCCGATCCCCGTGGCGGAGAGGTGGATCCCGATCGTGGCGAGCACCGCGAGCACCGCCAGGTCCCCCTTGCCGGCCGGCCCCAGCAGCCGCGCCCCGGCGATCCCGATCGCGGCCGAAAGCGCTATCCCGCCGAGGTCGAAGGCGAGGCGGGCGATCGCCATCCCGCCCAGCGGCCGTCCCCGCGCCCGCGGCGGGCCCGCGGGCCTCGCAGCCGCCTCGGCCGCGGTGCTCACGGCGGCGGGCTCCCGATGAGCGCGCGGCTGCGATCCCGGCTGCGGGCGCTGCGGGTCCCGCGCGAACACCGCCGCATCGGCGAGACGCGCCCGACCGGCTCCCTCTCGGCCAAGGTCGCCGAGGAGTGCGGGTACCTGACGATGGGAGAGCACACCTACAACGACCCGACGGTGAAGGTCTTCCCCGGCGACAGCGGCCACATTGCGATCGGCCGCTTCGGCTCGATCGGCGCCGGCGTCGAGCTGTTCGTCGGCGGCAACCACCGCGCCGACTGGGTGACGACCTTCGCGCTGCGCGCCCGCTTCGGCCTGCCCGGCGCGCTGGCCGACGGCCATCCGGTCCCCGGCGGCGAGACGACGATCGGCCACGACGTGTACCTGGGGGACGGCGCCACGGTGCTATCGGGGGTGACCATCGGCAGCGGCGCCCTTGTCGGCGCCAGGGCGGTGGTGACCAGGGACGTCCGCCCCTACGCGATCGTCGCCGGCAACCCCGCCCGCGAGATCGGGCGCCGCTTCGACGACGACGTCGTCGAGGGCCTGCTGGCGATCGAATGGTGGAACTGGCCGCTGGAGACGGTCCTGGAGCGAGTCGACCGGCTCTGCAGCGAGGACGTGCGGGGATTCGTCGAGGCCTACGGCGATCGCCTCCAGTAGACGCCCGAGTGGTCGATCCACCGCAGCGGCTCGGCGATGCCCTGTTCGCGGCGGAAGTCCTCGACGGCACGCCGGCAGCTCTCAAGCGCCCCGTAGTCGTCGACGATCAAAAAGCCCCCCGGCGAGAGCCCCGGGTAGAGGTTCTCCAGCGCCTGGATCGTCGACTCGTAGAGGTCGCCGTCGAGCCGCACCACCGCCCAGCGCCGCTCGCGCAGCGCCGGCAGGGTGTCGGCGAACCAGCCCCGCACGAACTCGACCCGCTCGTCGAGCAGCCCGTAGCGCTCGAAGTTGGCCCGCACCTCCTCCAGCGAGACGGCGAGCTGGTCGACCTCGTGCAGGTGGCTGCCCGCGTCCGCCGGGAAGCGATCGTCGGGCGCCGGCAGCCCCGCGAAGGAGTCGGCCAGCAGGACCCG
>DATMRN010000189.1:0-5209 GCA_035566275.1 Solirubrobacterales bacterium
CGCGAAGCTGGGGCTGCGCCTGGCGGGAGTCTCGAACCTGGCGATGGCCGCCGGCTTCGGCTGGCTCTCGAGGCGCTGAGCCGTGGCAGAGCACGCCGGGCTCCCCAGCATCAGGTGGAGCCTGCGCGGGCGCACCGACGAGGGCGATGAGGCCTGGTTGATCCGCGGCATCTCCCAGAAGCTCTACCGCTGCCCGGGGTGCCACGGCGAGATCGAGATCGGCACCGAGCACACCGTCGTCCAGTTCGTCCGCCGGCTCGGCGGCACGGACCACCACCACTGGCACCGCCAGTGCGCCGAAGAGCTGCTGATCCCGGATCTGCGCGACGTGCGCCGTGTGCCCGCCTCCGAATCGACGCGGCCGAAGCTCGAAGCGCGTGGGCGGCACAAGTCCGGGCGCCGCCGAAAGTAGCGTGGAGCGATGATCACCGCCTCCATCTTCTCGAAGTTCTGGAGCAACCTCGTCGAACACGATGAGCAGGGCCTTTTCCTGGTGCTGACGGGGTTCATCCTCTCCTTCGCCTTCATCCGCATGAGCACGCGGCTGATGCGCAGCCCCAAGGTGCCGTGGTGGCCGGGCAGCGTGGTCAGCGACAGCGGCGTGCACCTGCACCACCTGGTCTTCGGCATCGTCACGATGATGATCGCCGGCACGCTGGGCTTCGCCGCCTTCGGCCACAGCCCCTACACCGAGATCTGCGCCTTCCTCTTCGGCGTCGGCGCCGGGCTGACGATCGATGAGTTCGCGCTCTGGGTCCAGCGCTTCCACCCAGATCGCCGCACCGAGCGCTTCAAGAACGCCTTCCGCGACATCGTCGGCGGCAGGCCGGACGAGGGCGTCGCGCACGCGAAAGAGGAGGTCCTCGCCGCCGGCCGGGAGGCCGCGGCAGAGGTGCGGCAGCAGGCGGAGCGCGTCGCCCGCTCGGTCGAACGCCCCGGCCAGGACGATTAGGCTCGGCGGCCTACTCGGCCCCCACCTCGGCCGGGTGCGCGCGGGTGCGGTCGAGGACCCGCTCCACCCGCTTCGGCAGGTACCAGTTCCAATCGCCGAGCAGCTTCATCAGCGCCGGGACGAGGATCGCGCGGACGATCGTGGCGTCGAGCAGGATCGCGGCGGAGAGCCCGATGCCGAACTCCTGCAGGCCGACGAACGAGCCGGCGGTGAAACCCGAGAAGGCGGCGATCATGATCAGCGCCGCGGCGGTGATGATGCGGCCGGTGTGCTCGAGGCCGTAGGCGACCGCCTCCTCGTTGTCGTGTCGCTTGTCCCACTCCTCGCGGATGCGGGAGAGGAGGAAGACCTCGTAGTCCATCGAGAGCCCGAACAGCATCGCGAAGAGGAAGATCGGGATCCAACCTTCGATCTGGGGAGTGCCATCGAGGCCGAGGCTCGAGTGCAGGCCGTGCTCGAAGACCAGCACCAGCACGCCGTAGGTGGCGCTTACCGAGAGCAGGTTGAGCAACACCGCCTTCAGCGGCAGGACGACGGAGCGGAAGGCGCGCAGGAGCAGCAGGTAGGAGAGGATCAAGACCGCGACGATGAGCCACGGGAAGGCGCCGTAGGCGGTTTCGATGAAGTCGACTCCGAAGGCGGGGGCACCGGAGAGGACCACTTCGGCACTGCCGAACCGGGCTCTCGGTATGTAGGTGTCGCGGATCCGGTGGACCAGGTCCTGCGCTTCCTTCGTGCCGGAATCGCCCTGGCCGGCGACGCGGATCTGCGCGACCTGGCCGGTCTTGTCGACCAGGCTGTTGCGTTCGGCGATCGCGCGGCCGTGGGGGCCCGGCGGCAACAGCGAGGGCGAGAGGATCGTCGATGGCTTCACCTCGGGATCGCGGCGCAGCTGGGCGACAAGCCGGTTCTCGGCGGCGATCACCGCCGGCGCGTAGGCGCCGTCGCGGCGCCCGGTTTCGATCACGATCTGGTTCGGGGCGAGGGCGCCGGGACCAAGCGTGTCGCGCAGCAACGCGAAACCGCGGGTCGATTCCTTGGTCAGCGGCACGCCCCGGTTGTCGCCGCTGGTCACATGCAGGCCGAGAGCCGGCAGCGCCAGGCCGATCATCAACCCGCCGGCGACGACCAGGTAGAGGATCGGCCGACGCATGATCGAGCGCGCGAGACGGCTCCAGACGCCGGTTCTCCCGCTGGCGCGATGCTCGAGGATGCTGCGTGGGATCACGCGCAATCGGTTGACCTTGGTCCCCATCACCGCCAGCAGCGCCGGCAGGAAGGTCGCCGAGGCGAGGATCGAGAAGAGCGGCACGAGCAGCCCGCCGACGCCCATCGAGCGCATGAAGGGCACCGGCATGAAGACCAGCAGGGCCAGACCGACCGCCACGACCGCGCCGGAGAAGAGCGTGGCGCGACCGGCGGTCTTCATCGCTTCGACCAGCGCCTCATGGGCGGAGTCGTGTTTCTCCAGCTCTTCGCGATAGCGGAAGACGACGAGCATCGAGTAGTCGACCGCGATTGCCAGGCCGATCAGGGTGACGATGTTGGTCACGTAGATCGCCATGTCCATGAAGTGGGCCACGACCCAGACCGCACCCAGGGTCGAGGGGATCGTCACCGCGGCGAAGGCGAAGGGGACCGCGATCCCGCCGAGCGTGCCGAACATGAAGGCCATCACGATCAGCGCGATCGGGATCGCGATCGTCTCGCCCTTGGTGAGATCTTCGTTGTAGATCTTCTGCGTGTCGTGGTTGATCGCCGGGAAGCCGGAGAGGTAAGTGGTGACGCCTGGCAGGGTCGGCGTGGCGGCGCGAATGTCCGGCGTCTTCTTGGCCGCGTCCTGGTTTTCGAGCGGGGTGTTGATCTGGGCGTAGGCGACGCGCGGCGAGGCGTAGAGGACCGGCCCGGGGCGCGCTCCCTGCACCACGGAGGCGGCCTGCGCGGTGGCTTTGCTCGCCTCGCGGCGGAAGGCCGGCAGGAGGACGCGGGGACCGCCGCCGACCGCCGCCGCCGGCGCGACGACGATCGGACGTTTGCTCTGGAAGACCAGCGTAAAGGCGCCGTCGCCGCGCTCGTTGAAGTGTTCCTTGAGCAGGTCGAGCCCGCGTTCGGCGTCGGATCCGGGAACCTTGAAGCGGTTGGTCAGCAGATCGCCGAGATGCGACGCCCCATAGCCCCCCAGCGCGAAGAGCACGAGCCAGGCGACCAAGACCTTCTTGCGGTTGGCGATGACGGCGCGTGTCCACCGCTCCATCGAGCTTCCTTCCGTAGGACGAGGCGCCGATTCTACGAAAGACGATCCACCGGCATCCCGACGAGCGCTTCCTTTCCCGCCTGTACGGCAGTCAACGGAGCGCTCGTCGCCGCCATGGGCCGTCCAGGTCGGTCAGCTCGCTTACTCCAACACCCAGCCTGCACCTAGACTCAAGCCACGGCCATGCAGCGACGCTTCGCCATCCCGATCGCCCTTCTCCTCGCCGCGCTCCTCGGCGCCGGCGTCGCCCAGGGCGAGCTGACTCAGAGCAACGGGCTGCGCGTCGCCTTCGACGGCGGCTTCACCCCCCACGCGCTGCCGCGCTACCGCCCGGCGCCGGTGACCGTGCACATCGCGGGCTCGATCGGCACTGCCAGCGGCAGCCCTCCACCACAGCTGCGGCGGATCGCCTTTGCGATCAACCGCCACGGGAGGCTCTTCACCCGCGGCCTCCCGACCTGTCCGGTCGGGCTGCTCCAGTCGACCACCACGCGGGCCGCCCTGGCGCGCTGCCGGGCGGCCCTGGTGGGCCGGGGCAGCTTCGGCGCAGACGTCGACTTCCCCACCCTCTCCCTGATCCCCGTTCGCGGCAGGCTGCTCGCCTTCAACAGCCGGGACGGCGGCCGGCCCGAGATCCTCCTCCACCTCTACGTCTCCAGCCCGGCGCAGGTCACCTTCGTCCTGCCGTTCAAGGCCACCGCCGGGCGGGGCGCCGGGGCCTTCGGCACCGTGCTCACGGCGAACATCCCGAAGATCGCCGGGGATCTCGGCTATGTCACCGAAGTCAACCTGAAGATCGGGCGCAGGTACAGCTACCAGGGCCGGCCGCGGAGCCTGTTCAGCGCCAGCTGCGCCGCCCCGCCGGGCTTCCCGGGCGCGATCTTCAACTTCGCCAAGGGCAGCTTCTATTTCGCCAACGGACAGCAGCTCACCACCACCCTCACCCGCGACTGCCGGGTCCGCTAGCGTCGCGAGGCCGCTTCAGAGACCGAGGCCACCCACACCGCGCTCGTTCCAGCCGAGGTGGTGAGCCAACTCGTGGCGCAAGGTGCGCTCGACCTGCCGGGCAAGCAGTCGACGATCGTGGCCGAAATCGCGCTCGAGCGTGTCGCGGTAGATCACGATCCGGTCCTCGTAGCGTTCGCGCGCCACACCGTCGCCGAAGTATTGGCCGTAGGCGTGCGCCTCGGCGCCGAGGTCGGAGACGACGACCGCCACGTTCTCCAGCACCTTCTGGAACTCGTCGGGCAGGGCGTCGATCGCGTCGGCGACCAACGCTTCGAAAGCGTCTATATCAGGATCGTCGGGCACACATCGAACCGTAAAGGCTCCAGCCCAAGACCGGGACGCGTCTTCCCGGCCACCGGTGAGCGCCCGAGCGACGCGACCAACGCGGCCGAGACCTCGAATGGGGCGGGCTGGACTCGAACCAGCGACCGACGGATTATGAGTCCGCTGCTCTGACCAGCTGAGCTACCGCCCCGGGTGTCGGGATTATGGCTTAGCAATGCGGGTTTGCGCCGCTTGGGCAGCGCGGCGAGGTGAAGGGCTGGGAGCCTCTGAACCCGCCTCGCTGCCCATTGCTGCCCAATCAAGGGCCGCATCGAACGCCTCAAGATATGCGCCTGTCAGACGATCGCGCCGCTTGACCGCCCGCTGATAGACCCGGAACGTGAAGCCAGGGTCCTCGTGGCCAAGCTGTTCGGCGATGTAGACGGGGTGATCGCCGGCGGCAGCCCGCACGCTGGCGTAGGTGCGGCGCAGCGAATGCGGGGAGACACGATCGCTGATCTCCTCGATGCCCAGGTCATCGAGCCGCTTGTTCGCGGTTTTGATCGCTGCCTTGAGTCGATGGTCGACGTTCGTCACTGTCTGGCGGCTGCCAGTGCGGGTGACGAGCACCGGATCGCCAGGAACGGCGGTGCGCCGGTAGGCCTTCCACTCACTGAGGGCCTCGATCAGCCCGCCGGGCAGGTCGACCTCGCGGTAGGTGCCGGCCGCAG
>DATMRN010000190.1:0-11804 GCA_035566275.1 Solirubrobacterales bacterium
GCACAAGCTCTACGGGCCGACAGGGATCGGGGCGCTGTGGGGGCGGCTGGAGCTGCTGCGGAGTGTGCCGCCGTTCATGGGCGGCGGCTCGATGATCCGCAAGGTCAGCCGCGAGGGGACGACCTACGCCGAGCCGCCCGCCCGCTTCGAGGCCGGGACGCCGGCGATCGCCCAGGCGATCGGGATGGCTTCGGCGCTGCGTTGGCTCGACGGGCTGGGGATGGACGGAGTGCTGGAGCACGAGCGCCAGATCGCCGACTACGCCCTGGAGCGGCTGCCCGAGGTCCCAGGCCTGCGGGTCTTCGGCCCTCCGCGCGGTCCCGAGCGAATCGGCCCCGTCTCCTTCGAGCTGGAGGGCATCCACGCCCACGACGTCTCCGAGATCCTCGACCGCCACGGAGTCGCGGTCCGCGCCGGTCACCACTGCGCCCAGGTCCTGATGGACCGCCTCGGCGTAGCCGCCACCGCCCGCGCCAGCTTCGGCGTCTACACGACCCCGGAGGAGATCGACCGCCTGGTCGAGGGGCTGCACGAAGCGAGAAAGGTCTTCGGCCTCTGATGGACGAGCTTTACAGAGACCAGATCCTCGAGCACTACAAGCGGCCGCACAACTTCGGGCGACTGGAGCATCCCGACCTGGAGTTCGAGGACACCAACCCGTTTTGCGGGGACGAGCAGCACGTGACGATCCGGCTCGACGAGGACGGGCTGGTCACCGAGATCGCCTTCGAGGGCAAAGGATGCGCGATCTCCACCGCGGCCACCTCGCTGTTGACGGACGAGCTGGCCGGGAAGACGCGCGAGGAGCTGCTGCGACTGCCGAAGGAGTTCGTCCTCGACCTGCTGGGGATCGAGATCTCCGCCACCCGGATGAAGTGCGCGATGCTCGGCCTGAAGATCGTCAAGAGCGCCGGGCTCGGCCAGCCGGCCGACTGGGAGGACGAGGGCGAGGCCGGCGACCCCTCAGAAGTAGCCGCCGACCTCAGCTCGATCTAAGACAACCCTCTCAGGCGTTTTCGAGCGCTTCGTCACTGAGGGCGATGACCGCGAAGCTCGCCCCGTGGGGGTCGGTGAGAATCGCGAAGCGACCGGCGGGGATATCGATCGGCTCGACCATGACGCTGCCGCCGCCCTGCTTGGCCTGATCCACCGCCGCATCGGTGTCCTCGACCGCGAAGTAGACCTGCCAGTGAGTAGGCACCTCCTCGGGGACGCCGCGGGCTCCCATGTCGAGCATGCCGCCGACTGGGCCATCGCCCAACTTGAGACTGGTGTAGGTGCCCATCTCCCCCATGTCGTTGTCTTCGAAATCCCAGCCGAAGACAGAGCCATAGAAGGCCTTGGCGGCGTCGGGGTCGCGAGTGTTGAGCTCGTTCCAAGAGAAGGCGCCCGGCTCGTTGGCGAGGCCCGAGCCGGGGTGGGCGCGCGGCTGCCAGATCGAGAACACGGCCCCGGCCGGATCGGCGAAGACGGCCATGCGGCCGACGTCCAGCACGTCCATCGGCTCGGCGATCACGCTGCCGCCGGCCTCCTTGACCGCGGCGGCGGTCGCGTCGGCGTCCTCGACCGATACGTAGGTCGTCCAGGCGGGCGGCTGGCCCTCCTGCATCAGCTTCATCATCCCCGCGACCGGCTTTTCGCGCAGGTACGCCATTCGGTAGCCCCCGGTCTGCTCGGGGTCTCCCGCCTCATGCACCTCCCAGCCGAACAGGGCACCGTAGAACTCGGCCGCGGCGTCCACGTCGGGGGAGCCGAGGTCGACCCATGACGGGGTCCCCGGCGCGTAACTCGTTCTCTCGCTCATAGCTGCTTCCTCTCCTCGAAGGTTTGACGACGATCCTCGCATCTTTGCGGGGCCGCGGGTCAACCATTTGTTACGCGGCCGCGGCCGATCCGGTTCGATCGCTAAAATCCGACCGCAGAAGTAGGATTAAGTCGCAAGGAGCACAAGTCCTATGCCCGAGCCCACCAAGACATCCATCCCCGTCTGCCCCGCCGCCGAGCTGCCGGCGGGCGCGACGCGCCTGGTCGAGCACGACGGGCGAAAGATCGGCGTCTTCAACTGCGACGGGGCGCTGTACGCGATCGAGGACCGCTGCTCGCACGACGACGGGCCGCTCGCGGAGGGCGAGTTCGACGCCGCGGCCTGCACCGTCGAGTGCCCCCGCCACGGCTCGCTCTTCGACCTGGCCACCGGCAGGCCGAAGACCCTCCCCGCCTATGCTCCGGTGCAGACGTTCCCGATAGCCGTCGAGGACGACACAATCGTTTTGGAGGTCGACTAGACCATGGCCACACCCGAGGCCGTTGCAGAGCAGCGCGATCTGGCTGGAATCAACGCCGACTACAAGGAGAAGTTCGGCTTCCACGACTCCGAGTCCGGCTACGCCTACAAGGCGCCGAAGGGCCTCAGCCGCGAGATCGTCGAATCGATCTCTGAGTACAAGGACGAGCCGCAGTGGATGCGGGACTTCCGCCTCAAGGCGCTGGAGCACTTCTACGCCCGCCCGACCCCGACCTGGGGCGGCAACCTGGGCCAGATCGACTTCGACGACATCCACTACTTCGTGCGCGCCTCCGAGACGAACAGCCGCGACTGGAGCGAGGTCCCCGAGGACATCAAGAACACCTTCGACCGGCTCGGCATCCCCGAGGCGGAGCGCAAATTCCTCTCCGGGGTCGGCGCCCAGTACGAGAGCGAGGTGGTCTACCACCAGGTCAACGAGAAGCTCGAGGCCCAGGGCGTGATCTTCACCGACATGGACACGGCGCTGCGCGAGCACGAGGACCTGGTCCGCGAGCACTGGGCGACGATCATCCCGCCCAACGACAACAAACTGGCGGCGCTCAACTCCGCGGTCTGGTCGGGCGGCTCCTTCGTCTACGTGCCGGCCGGGGTCAAGGTCGAGATGCCGCTGCAGGCCTACTTCCGGATCAATACCGAGAACATGGGCCAGTTCGAGCGGACGTTGATCATCGCCGAGGAGGGCGCCGACGTCCACTACATCGAGGGCTGCACGGCGCCGGTCTACTCAAGCGACTCGCTGCACTCCGCGGTGGTCGAGATCGTCGCCAAGCCGAGCTCGCGGGTCCGCTACACGACGGTGCAGAACTGGTCGCAGAACGTCTTCAACCTCGTCACCAAGCGGGCGGTCGCGCACGAGAAGGCGACGATGGAGTGGGTCGACTGCAACCTCGGCTCGAAGCTGACGATGAAGTACCCGTCGATCTACCTGCTCGGCCCCGAAGCCCACGGCGAGATCCTCTCGATCGCCTTCGCCGGCGACGGCCAGCACCAGGACGCGGGCGGCAAGATCATCCACGCGGCGCCGCGCACCAGCTCTTCGATCTTCTCCAAGTCGATCTCCAAGGACGGGGGGCGGGCGACCTACCGCGGGCTGCTGGAAGTCGCTGACGGAGCGACCGAATCGCGTTCCAAGGTGGTCTGCGACGCGCTGCTGCTCGACGAGGACTCGCGCTCTGACACCTACCCGACGATCCGGATCGACGAGAACGACGCCGACGTCGGCCACGAGGCGACCGTCTCCAAGATCGGCGACGAGCAGCTCTTCTACCTGCAGAGCCGCGGGCTCAGCGAGGAGGAGGCCTCGAAGATGATCGTCAACGGCTTCATCGAGCCGGTCACCAAGGAGCTGCCGATGGAGTACGCGGTCGAGCTCAACCGGCTGATCGAGCTGCAGATGGAGGGCTCGATTGGCTGAGGTCGCGACCGAACCCGCTTGGCTTTCGGAGAGGCGCCAGAGGGGCGCCTCTCTCGCGCGGGAGCTCCCCCTTCCCGACCAGAAGGCGAAGGGATGGGAATTCACCGACCTCTCGAAGCTGGAGATCGACTCCTATGAGGCCGGGGCGGCGAATGCCACGATCGAGGCGCCCGAGGGCGCCACGGTGCTGCCGCTCGCCGAGGCAATCGAGTCCCACGGCGAGCTGATCCACCATTGGCTCGGCTCGCTGGTGCCGATCGAGGACCCTTTCGTCGCCCGCAACGAGGAGGCCTGGCGCGACGGCGTGCTCGTCCACGTGGCGGCCGGGGTGAGGGTCGAGGAGCCGATCCGGATCGAGGTGCCTGTCGAGGAGGCCGGCGTCGCGATCGGCCGGCGCACCCTGATCGTGCTCGAGGAGGGCGCCGAGGCGGAGGTCTGGGAGCATTCCTCCTCCCCTGGCGACGACGTCGACGCGCTGCTCAACTCGGTGGTCGAGCTGATGGTCGGGCCGGGGGCGACGCTGCGCTACGTCAGCACCCAGGACATCTCCGAGCGCGCCTGGGTCTTCTCCTCGCAGCGGGCGCAGGTGGAGCGCGACGGGCGGCTCGACTGGACCGCGCTCGGCTTCGGCTCGCGGGGCGGCAAGGTGCGGATGGAGACCAACTTGGCCGGGCCCGGCGCCGAGGCGCGGGTGACCGGCGGCTACGCCGGCGGTCCCGGCCAGCACCTCGACTACGACACGACCCAGGAGCACTCGGCGCCGAACACGAGCTCCGACCTGGCCTTCCGTGGCGTCCTCGCCGGCAGCTCCACCGCCGTCTGGCGGGGGATGATCAAGGTCGACCCCGGCGCGCAGCAGACCGACGCCTTCCAGGAGAGCCGCAACCTGCTGCTCTCCACCGATGCGCACGCCGACGCGATCCCGGGGCTCGAGATCCTCGCCAACGACGTGCGCTGCACCCACGCCGCCGCGATCGCCCAGATCGACCGCGACCAGCTCTTCTATTTGACCTCGCGGGGGTTGGACCCAGCCGCGGCGAAGTCGCTGATCATCGAGGGGTTCCTCGAGTCGCTGGTCGAGAGGCTGGCTGAGGGCCCAGTTCGAGACGAGGTCTCAGCGGCGTTGGAGAAGCGTCTTTCCGAGATTCTCTAGTCGTCTTTCTTCTTGCGCTTCTCAGAGATTGTGGTCTTGATGATGGAAGCTACGACGATCAGGACCGGGAGGACGTAGAGGATCCAGAGGTAGTGGCCTATGTGGGCCAGGGGGATGAAGAGGGTCGACTCAGCCACCCGACACCGAGAGTAGGTAGAGGCCGAAGCAGGTGAAGGCGACCATCACCGCCAGCATCCAGTACTGGGAGCGGGAGGCCTGGCGGTAGTCGGGCCAGTAAACGAGGGCTCGGTCGTGGGCGAGGGTCAGGCCGGTGACGTGGCCGATCACGAGGGCGCCGACCTGGACGTACCAGATCGCGTTGGGGCTGATTGCGCTGAAGTCGATGCCGGACGAGGCGGTGCCGAAGAGGTCGGTTGTGGCGGTGCCCAGGGGGTCGGAGAGCAGGTAGGTGAACTGGGCCTGCTCCTGGAAGACGAAGAGGCTGAAGTAGTGGGCGACGAGGTAGGCGAAGGCAATCGGGATCAGGGTGTGGGCGAAGCCCAGGCGGAGCGTCTTCAGCGGCGGGGCGCCGCGCACCGTGCGCATCCCCCGCACCCCGAGCAGGTAGACCAGCCCGACCCCGGCGAAGGTCAGCGCCATGAAGATCGTGCTGGAGAGGCGAAGGGCGGCGGCGAGGCCGAAGCCGGCGTCGACCAGGTGGTTGAAGACGCTGATGATCCCTTCCTTGAAGGCTCCCTCCTGGGCGCCGTCGAAGCTGGTCGATGCGATCGAGGCGATCACCACGGCGACCGAGCCGGGGACGGTGGCCCAGTGGGTCGACGCCGACAGCGGCCGGCGCCGCCCCAGCCGCCCGTCGCGGACGCCGAAGGGCGCTAGCTGGGAGAGCATCCCGAAGTAGACCGAGAACGCCTCCCCCCTGTCGCACCACTTCTCGACCCCGAACAGCGCCATCATCGCCAGCGTGTAGCCGCTGTAGACGAGGGCGGCGACACCGGTTACGTGGGGCGAGAGGCCGACCGCGACGCCGCCGTTGGAGCCGTAGACGACCTCCAGCCAGACGAACCCGAGCAGGGCGATCGCCGCCGGCCAGCGGCCCAGCTTCTCGGGGTATCGCAGGTGGGCGGGGCGCTGGCCGGCGAGGGCGGCGAACGCTCCTCCCACCGGCCTGGCGATCGCGCGCCACGGGTTGAACGGCGGGAAGACGTTGCCGAGCAGGACGCTGAACAGCGGGAAGCCGAGCCAGCAGGTGACGAAGACGAAGGTCAGCGCGAAGTTGCGGTCGGGCGCTTCGGTGCCCCGCAGCCCGCAGTAGATGGCGAGCCCGAGGAGGAGGACGCCGAGGAGGCCGCAGAGCGCCTGCGCCGGCGACCCGAGCAGGACGCGGGAGACCCAGGGGCCGAGAGGGCGCCAGCGCTCGTCCTCGAAGCGAGGGGTGCGCCAGGCGGCGGAGAGGGCGAAGAAGGAGACGATGAGGACGATCGAGGCCGCCCAGGCGAAGAGCCAGGCGGGGATCGGCAGGTCCTGCTTCGCGACCAGCGCGTGGGCGAAGGGCAGGAAGGTCACGAGGCGATCACAGCGCGCGCGAACTGCTTCGATCCTCTGCCGAACGTCGTTCTCAAGCGATTCCCCCGTCGGTTAGCCAGTGCCGGGCGGCTCAGGATAACGTCAGCGGGTGCGCCCCGACCGCGACAACATCGCCGCCCCGGACCTGCCCGCCGGCATCGAATGGGTCGATGAGAAGCCCGAGTCGATGCCGTCGCTGACAGCCGGCGGGCCGGTACTTGTCCACTTCCTCGACTTCGCCCAGCTCAACAGCGTCCGCACACTGCCCTACCTGATCGAGTGGAACCGCCGCTACCGCGACGCCGGCCTCAGCACGATCGGCGTCCAGGCCCCCCGCTTCCCCTTCGGCGCCGACCCCGATGTCGTTGCAACCGGCCTACAACGCCTGGGCGTCGACTTCCCAGTGGCGATCGACGCCAACCACGATCTGTGGACGGCCTACGGCTGCAAAGGCTGGCCAAGCCTCTTCCTCTGGAGCCTCGGCGGCGCCCTCACCTGGTTTCACTTCGGCGAGGGCGAATACCGGGGAACCGAGGAAGCGATCCAAGCCGAGCTAAGAGAGATAGACGCCCTACAAGAGCTGCCGTCCCCAATGACCCCCCTACGCCCAACCGACGGACCAGGAGCCCGAGTAATGGCCCCCTCCCCGGAGGTCTTCCCCGGCGGAAACTGGGAACGACCGTGGACAGCAGGCGAGGACGGCAAGGAGCTGACCGTCGAGTACGCCGCAGGCGGCGCCTACGCAACGGTCGAGGGCGAGGGTGAGTTCGGCGTGGAGCTTGATGGAGAGCACAGCAAAGTCGTGACAGCGAGCGATCCCGACCTCTACCTACTCGCCGAACACCCCCGACACGAGAGCCACGGGCTGATCCTGCGCCCCTCTCCCGGTCTTCAAATCTGGTCGATCAGCTTCGCCGCGGGCGTGCCCTGAGCACGGGCTGCACCCTCACGACTCCCGTGGCCGGCCCTGGAATCAACCCTGGGCGGCCAGCTCCTCGCGGATCTCCTTGGGGAGCATGAAGCGGACGTCCTCGTGGACGGTTCGGAGCTCGGAGACCTCGTTGGCGCCTCGGTCGCGGAAGTAGTCGACCAGGCGCTCGACCAGCTCCTCGGGGGCGCTGGCGCCGGAGGTTATGCCTACGGTCTCGACTCCCTCCAGCCACTCCTCCTCGACCTGGGCGTGATTGTCGATCAGGTGGGAGGCGGCGCCGTGCTCGCGGGCGACCTCGACCAGGCGGTTGGAGTTGGAGGAGTTGGTGGAGCCGATCACCAGGACCAGGTCGCACTCACGGGCCAGCTGCTTCACCGCGATCTGGCGGTTGGTGGTCGCGTAACAGATGTCGTCTGACTTGGAGCTGACGATCGCCGGGAACCTGGCGCGCAGGGCGGCGATGATCTCGGCGGTCTCGTCGACCGAGAGGGTGGTCTGGGTGATGAAGGCGACGCGCTCGGGGTCGGGCACCTGGAGGGTGTCGACCTCGCCGACGGTCTGCACCAGGACGATGCTCTCCGGAGCCTCCCCGGTCGTCCCCTCGACCTCCTCGTGGCCCTCGTGGCCGATCATCACGATCGTGTAGCCGTCGGCGGCGAAGCGCCGCGCCTCGACGTGGACCTTGGTGACCAGCGGGCAGGTGGCGTCAATCGTGCGCAGGCGGCGGGCGGCGGCGTTGTCGTGGACGGCCGGGGCGACTCCGTGGGCGGAGAAGACGACCATCTCGCCCTCCGGCACCTCGGTCTCCTCCTCGACGAAGATCGCGCCCCGCTTGCTCAGCTCCTGCACCACGTGCTTGTTGTGGACGATCTCCTTGCGGACGTAGACCGGGGCGCCGTAGAGGTCGAGGGCGCGCTCGACCGTCTGCACGGCGCGATCGACCCCGGCGCAGTAGCCGCGCGGGGCGGCGAGCAGGACGCGCTTGGGCGCGCCGGTAGCGGTAGCTGCCATGTCTGCAGGCTACCGGGAGGACGTGTCTGAGTTTACGGGCGCCAGAAACCCCGTTAGCTCAGACACGTCCCGGTGGGGAGCTTGCGGTGAGGGCGCAAACTGGCCCCCCGAGCCTGGGCGAAGCTAGCCTTGTGGGATGAGCACCGAAGGACGTCATCTCGACCGGCTGACCGCAGTCGACGCCTCGTTCCTGACCAACGAGAGCGGCAACAGCCACATGCACGTGGGGGCGATCCTGATCTTCGAGGGGCCGCCGCCCCGCTACATCGACCTGGTCGAGCACGTGCGGGGGCGCCTCGATCAGGTGCCGCGCTTCCGCCAGCGGCTGGTCGTGCCGCCGCTGGAGGCGGGCCGGCCGCTCTGGGCCGACGACGTCAACTTCAACCTCACCTACCACATCCGCCACACCGCGCTGCCCGAGCCAGGCGGCGAGGACGAGCTGAAGCGCCTCGCCGGCCGCGTCTTCTCCCAGCAGCTCGACCGCTCCAAGCCGCTCTGGGAGTTGTGGCTGGCGCAGGGACTGGAACGTGACCGCTTCGCGATCTTCACCAAGACGCACCACGCGATGGTCGACGGGATCTCCGGTGTCGACATCGGGACGGTGCTGTTCGACCTCGAGGCGGTGCCGGAGCCGGCCGCTGTGGAAGACGACTGGGCGCCGCAGCCCGAGCCGTCGACCACCGAGCTGGTGGCGCGCGGGGTGGCCGACGCCGCGGCGATGCCGGTGAAGCTGGCGGAGCGGGCGGTGGACGCCGTGCGCCACCCGGAGACTTCGGCGCGACGGCTGGTCGAGGCGCTGGAGGGACTCAGTGAGGTGGTCGGGGCGTTCGCGGACCCGGCGCCCGACGTGCCGTTGAACCAGCCGATCGGCCCGCACCGCCGCTTCGTCTGGGCCCGCTCGGAGCTGGCCACCTTCAAGCGGATCAAGGACGCTCTGGGCGGGACCGTCAACGACGTGGTCCTGGCGGTGGTGACGGGGGCGCTGCGTGGCTGGCTGCACAGCCGCGGCATCCGCACCGAGGGGCTGGAGCTGCGGGCGCTGGTCCCGGTCTCGATCCGAGGCGAGGACGAGCGCGGCAACCTCGGCAACCGGATCGCCGCGATGCGCGGGCCGCTGCCCGTCTACGTCGAGGACCCGGTGCGGCGCCTGCGCGTCGTCAGCGAGCAGATGGAGGGGCTGAAGCGCTCCAAACAGGCGCTGGGCGCCGAAGTGATCTCCCGCTTCAACGACTTCGCGCCGCCGACCCTGCTGGCCCAGGCCTCGCGGATCAACTTCTCGACCCGCCTCTTCAACCTGATCGTCACCAACGTGCCGGGGCCGCAGGTCCCCCTCTACGTCCTCGGGCGCGAGATGGAGGAGGTCTTCCCGGTCGCCTTCCTGCCCGAGAACCACACGCTCGCGGTGGCGATCATGAGCTACAACGGCCGCACCGGCTTCGGCCTGCTCGCCGACTACGACTCGATGGAGGACGTGGACGAGTTCGCCCAGGGCCTCACCGATTCGCTGGCCGAGCTGGAGGCGGCGGCCGCGGCCGGGCTTTGAAAGCTCCCTAGCGCTCTTGAAAAGCTTTGAAAGAAGCTAGCTGCTAGCTTTCAAAGCGTGGAAACACAGGCGTTCACCAGCGCGGCGTGGGGAAAGCTGACCAAGGCCCCGGAGGGATACCCAGCATTTGTTCCAAAGCCCGCTCCCCGCACCCTCAGCCTTTCCAGCGACGCCCTTGCCGCCCTTGACGAGGCATCCAATCGACTGGGTGTCCTACAAGGCATGGGAAGACAGCTTCGCAATCCCCATCTCCTCATCTCGTCTTACCTGCGAAGGGAGGCCGTCCTCAGCTCTCGGATTGAGGGAACTCAGACGACCATGTCGGACGTTTACGCCGCCGAGTTGGACCAACCGGAGTTGATCCAGGCGCCCGATGTTCAAGAGGTCCAGAACTACATAGCCGCACACCGACTCGGCTTGAGCTCAGACTTGCCGCTGAGCCTTCGCCTCATCCGCGATCTGCACCGGCGCCTCATGTGGGAGGTACGCGGGCGAGAACGACATCCGGGCGAATTCCGCACTTATCAAAACTTCATCGGGGCGCCAAAGGGGGAGAACGCCACCTATGTGCCTCCGCCTTTGCCCGAGATGCGCCGGCTCCTGGACGATCTGGAGCGCTTTCTGCATGAGGAAGCACTGCGGCCGCTGGTCCAAGCTGCCGTCATCCACTACCAGTTCGAGGCGATTCACCCGTTCGGAGACGGCAACGGCCGGGTGGGCCGTCTCCTCATCCCTCTCTTCCTTCGAGATCGAGGCCTCCTCCCTCAGCCCCTGCTCTACCTCTCGGCCTACTTCGAGCGTAGTCGGGCGGATTACTACGAGAACCTGATGCGAGTCACCACGCACGGCGACTGGGGCAACTGGATCCGCTACTTCCTCCATGGCGTCTCCACCCAGGCCCAGGAGGCCGCGGACCTGGCAGATCAACTCGTTGCGTTGCACAACCGCTACCGCGAGGAGCTACAGGCTAAGCACGTCACCGCTAACGCACTGGCGCTGATCGATACGCTTTTCGAGAACCCCCTCGTCTATACACGACGGGTCGAGCGTGAGTTGGATGTCAGCGCACCGACAGCTCGTGCCGCCATCAAGACTCTCGAGGATCATGGCGTCTTGCGAGAGATAACCGATCGAAGCTGGCGAAAGATCTACCGCGCCGATGCGATCGACGCGCTCCTTCGAGGGACATAGCAGCGCTCGATCCAAGGGCAGCGGATTCGCCTCTCTAGGCTCTGATCATGGCCATCCTGATCGCCCTCTTCATCGTCGTGCCGATCGCGGAGCTGTACGTGATCGTCAAGGTCGGGGAATCGATCGGGGTCTGGCCGACCCTGGCGCTGCTGCTCGCCGACGCGCTGCTCGGCGTGCTGCTGCTGCGCCACCAGGGGCGCGGGGCCTGGCGGCGCTTCAACGCGGCGCTCTCCGAGCGGCGCTTCCCGGGACGAGAGGTCGCCGACGGGCTGATGATCGCCGTCGGAGCCACCCTGCTTCTGACACCGGGCTTCATCACCGACGTCTTCGGCTTCATCCTCTTGGCTCCGCCGACCCGGGCGATCGTCAGGCGCGCGATGCGCATCTACTTCGGGAGGCGCTTCGTCGTGGTCGGCCTAGCCGGCCAGGCCGGCCGGACCGCCAACGGCCGATCGCCAGGCCGTGATGATCACTGACGCCTCCAACGCCGAGCGCGATCAGATCAACGCGCTGGCCCAAGAGCGCCGCGCAGCCGCGGGAGAGCTTGGCTCACACGAAGTCGAGCTGCCCGGCAAGCCCTACGGCCTGCGCGCCGGCGACGAGGTGATCTTCTCGGCCCAGCTTCCCGTCGCCAGCGAGAGGCGGGTCGAGAACGGGATCACCGGAGCCATCGTCGACGCCGATCGCGACCGCGGCCGGGTCACGGTCCAGACCCACGAGCGCGAGCCA
>DATMRN010000191.1:0-4020 GCA_035566275.1 Solirubrobacterales bacterium
GCAGGTGGCCTAGTTTTCAACCGGCGCCCACAGCTGCATGCGATCACGTGAATGAGTACGCCCGTGGGCAGTTCGTTCTGGGGATAGAACACGCCTGTCTGCATCGGTTCGGTGCACTCTGCCGGGGTCCTGGCGCATTCGCATCAGCCTGGGGACAGTGCGTTGGCTGCTCTTGGCGGTGCCGCGAACCACGATTGGTGACGCTGCGAGGATCCGATACACAACCGGTTTGTGGAGATGACTGGCCACGGGCGGATGCGAGTGCGCCGCGCCGGCTTCACGCTCGGCGCATGGCACCTACGCAAACTCGGGCCGGCCGCGACGACACGATGACCAGTGCAAGCTAGTGGGCCTCCGCATCGAGGACTACGGAGTGATCGGAGACACGCATACCGGTGCGCTCGTGGGCCGCGACGGCTCGATCGACTGGCTCTGCCTGCCGCGCTTTGATTCCGCCTCGTGCCTGTCGGCGCTGCTCGGCGAGGAGCAGCACGGGCGCTGGCTGCTGGCGCCGGCCCGAGGAGAGCGCCTGGGCACTCGCCGCTATCGGGCGGGGACGCTTGTGCTGGAGACTGAGTTCGAGGTCGAGGAGGGCAGGGTTCGCCTGATCGATTTCATGCCCCAGCGTGGCAGCGGGTCCCCGCGCGTGATGCGGATCGTCGAGGGGCTGGAAGGACGGGTGCCGATACGGATGGAGCTGGCGCTGCGGCCCGACTACGGCACGATTCGGCCGTGGACCGAACTCTCTCCCGACGGCGCAATCACCACCGCAGGTCCCGACACCTTTCGCCTCACCACGGCAGTTCCGTTGATCCCCGAAGACGGAGCGATCAGCGCCGAGTTCGAGCTGATCGAGGGTGCCCGGGAGCACTTCACCCTCACCTGGCATCTGTCCTACAAGGAGGCGCCAATCGTCGAGGACGCCGAGTCTGCGCTCGCCCGTACCGAGACGGCGTGGAAGGAGTGGAGCGGGCGCTGCCAATACGAAGGCACGTACCGAGACGAGGTTATGACCTCGCTGATCGCGCTCAAGGCGATGACCGTCGAGGACACCGGGGCGCTGATCGCGGCGCCGACGACCTCGCTGCCGGAGGAGCTCGGCGGGGTGCGCAACTGGGACTACCGCTACTGCTGGCTGCGCGACTCGGTGCTGGCGCTAGAGGCGTTCCTCGCCGCCGGATACACCGAGGAGTCCCTCGCCTTCCGTGACTTCCTGCTTCGAGTCGGCACCGGCGATCCGGCTGCGATTCAGATCATGTACGGGGTCGGCGGCGAGCGGCGGCTGACCGAGTTCGAGCTGCCGGACCTTCCTGGCTATGAGGGATCGAAGCCGGTCCGGGTGGGCAACGCTGCCTCAGAGCAGTTCCAGCTCGACGTCTATGGCGAGGTGATCAGCGTGCTCGCAATTGCTGCGGAAGCGATTGGAAAAATCGAGCAACGACTCTGGCCTCGCTGGCGCGGCGTAGTCGAGTACGTCGAGACGATCTGGCGGCTGCCCGACGACGGGATCTGGGAGGCACGCGGCCCCCAGCGCCATTACACCTACTCCAAGGTGATGGCCTGGGTCGTATTCGACCGCGCGGTCCGGCTTGCCGAGCGCTTCGAGATGAAGGCGCCAATCGATCGCTGGAAGCAACTTCGCGACGAGATCCACGCCGAGGTCTGCGAGAACGGCTACGACCCAGAGCGCCGCACCTTCACCCAGTACTACGGATCCAAAGAGCTCGACGCCAGCGTCCTCAACATCCCGCTCGTCGGTTTCCTGCCCGGAACCGACGAGCGGGTCACCGGCACCATCGACGCGGTCTCCCGCGAGCTTGGCCGCGACGGATTCGTCTCTCGCTACTCGACCGCCGAGACCGACGATGGGCTACCCGGCGACGAGGGCCAGTTCCTCGCTTGCTCTTTCTGGCTCGTCAGCGCCCTTGCGATGAACGGCCGAGTCAACGATGCGCGCACGCTGTTCGAGCACCTACTCGACTTGACCAATGACCTGGGCCTGCTTGCCGAGGAGTACGACGTCGCGCACAAGCGCCAGGTTGGCAACTTTCCGCAGGCGTTCAGCCACCTGACCCTGGTCCTCGCCGCCCGGGCGATTGCCGCAGCAGAAGCCGATCCGAGCTGAGTAGGGGAAGCTGGCCAGAGGATCGTGTCGAGACCACGAAGCAGCAGCGCTGCCCGATGTGTTGGCGCAGAGCCACATCGCCACCCAAAACGGAGGATCGACCTCGCCGCAGTGATCTACGCGATCGTCGTATCGGTTCTGTGGTCAGTCCCTCGGCAGCTGCTGCAAGTTCTGCCGCACGCTCAGCGGTCCAACAGGCGGACGGTCAGCTCCGCCGCGCTGACCCCGATGAACGCACCCGCGAGCACGTCTGCGGGGTAGTGGACACCGGTGTGGACTCGGGAGTACCCGACGAGCGTCGCCAGGGCCAGCAGCGGTGCCGAGAGCATCGGTTGCGCGTCGGCAGCGCCGGTGGCAAAAGCGAAGGCGGAGGCGGTGTGGCCTGAGGGGAAGGAGCTCGAGCGCGGCATTTGGACGTGGCGGCTCGCGAGCTTCTCGGCCTCCTTTCTCTCCGGGCGCCGCCGGGCGCTCAGTGGCTTGGCGACGAGGTTGGCGAAGCCGGAGGCGATGCTGAGCGAGACGAGGCCCTTCCGGGCCGCCAGCCGGCCGCCGGGCCTGCCAAGGAGGGCCAACGCGGCCGCGGTAGCGAACCAGAGCTTGCTTTGGTCGGCGGCGCGGGAGAGACGGCGCATGGCGACATCCAGCGAGGGGGTCTCGCTGGCAGCGATCGCTCCATAGACGGCGGTATCGACTGCCTTCGCCTCATTGAGCCACTCGGCCATCGGGCGATGATATGAGCCGTCGCTGTGGCCGTAATGGCAGGCAATCACGACGTTCTCATCCTCGCCGCAGGCGGGGTGGCCTTTGCAGCCGCTCAGTCGCCGGGCGTGCCGCTCACCACTTCAACTCGATCTCGAGCTCTCGCTCGTCGGTCTCGATCTCCAGCTCGACCTTGAGCTGGACCTCGTCCGGAACGTGCACCTTGATCTTCATCCCAGCCCGCTCGAACTCGATGTCGTTGTGGTGCGCGAGCATGTCGGCGAGAGCGTGAAGACGTTCAGCTACCTCCTCCCGCCTGAGGGTTTCCGTCTGCTCGACCTCGAAGATATCCATCAGTTCTCCCTCCGCTGAGATTGTGGTTTCGGTGTCCTCCCCATAGCGATCCGCGCCAGCTCAAGAACAGTCTCCCAGGCGCCCTCGGGCATTGCCGCGGACGGAGAGGCTCCGGGGTGTGCGGCGGCGATCCGTACCTGCAACGCCGCAGGAAGAGTTTTGAAGTGCAAGGGCGCGTCAAGCGTTACCGCCTCGCCGTCGATGCCTGCGGCGATCGGGGCGCCCGCGTCAACCTCGAAAGCAGGCGCGGACCACTCGCGCCAAGGCCGCGAAAAGAGGCGCTGGCCTACCGGCGCTGAGGCGACGGTGATCCCGAGCAATCCGTCGTCGATCCTCGGCCGGGTGCCCGAGCCGACCGCGCGCCCAAGGCGGTAGCGATTGTTGGAGACGAGGATCGCCGCCCCAGAAGAGTGCTGCTGTCCCCCGGGCCCAGCCCAGCGCAGGTCCAGCCCCTTGCCCTCAGGTCCCAACACCTCGGGCAGCGTGTCGAGGATGGTCCGCAGCTTCGCCTCCCGGTAGCCCTCGCGCTGGACGGCCTCGGCGTAGAGGCCGATCGAGACATTGTTGACGAATACGCGGCCGTTGACCTCGGCAAGATCGACCCGTCTTTCGCGACCGCCGACGAAGGCGTCGAGCGCGCCGACGACATCGTCGCGGTCGACTCCGAGGTCGAGAGCGAAGTGGTTGCGGGTCCCGGCCGGAATACACGCATAGGGCAGGTCCTCCTCGGCGGCAACCATCGCAACGACGGCCTGGGAGCCGTCGCCGCCGGCCATCGCTAGCGCGTCGGCTCCAGCGGCTACCGCGCCCCGCACGAGCTGCTCGAGGTCGGTGCCGAGCTT
>DATMRN010000192.1:0-6873 GCA_035566275.1 Solirubrobacterales bacterium
GATCTCGCCGCCACCGGCGACCCGACCCTGCTGCGCCAGGTGATGATCGGCCTCCTCACCAACGCCTTCAAGAACACTCCGCCGCCCGGCACCGTTACGGTTCGCGCCAGGCATGACGGCGAGTCAGAGGTGATCCTCGAGGTTGTCGACACCGGCACCGGGATCCCGGCGGCGGAGATCGAGCGCGTCTTCGAGCGCTTCTACCGGCGCACCGAGTCGCGCAAGCAGGAGGGCTTCGGCCTCGGCCTGGCGATCGCCCGCCGCATGGTCGACGTCATGGGGGGCCAGATCGGCGCCACCTCGGTCGAGGGAGAGGGCAGCACCTTCTGGGTCCGCCTCCCGGTCGCCCAGCCCAGCCCGACCCCCGTGGCATGAGCGGCGCGCTATGAGCAGCGGCCGCATCCTGATCGCCGACGACGAGCCCTCGGTCCGCGACTCGGTCGGCTACGCGCTCGCCCAGGAAGGTTTCGAGGTCACCGCGGCGGCCGACGGCGACGAGGCCGCCGAGAAGCTCGGCGACGGCATCCCCTTCGACCTCCTCATCCTCGACATCATGATGCCCGGCCCCAGCGGCCTCGACATCTGCCGCGACGTACGCTCCCGCAGCGCCGTGCCGATCATCGTCCTCACCGCCAAGGACGCCGAGGTCGACAAGGTGGTCGGCCTCGAGGTCGGCGCCGACGACTACGTCACCAAGCCCTTCTCGGTCCGCGAGCTGCTCGGCCGCGTCCGCGCCCAGCTTCGCCGCCGCGAGCTCGACCGCTCCCCGCTCGCCCAGGCGGTCCGCATCGAGGCCGGCCAGGTCGCCATCGACCTCGTCCGTCACATCGCCACCGTCCGCGGCGAGCCGGTCAACCTCACCCGCTCCGAGTTCCAGCTCCTCCGCCTCATGGTCGCCCGCCCCGGCGAGGTCTTCCCCCGCCGCCAGATCATGGAGGAGCTCTGGCAGACCGAGTTCGACGGCGACGAGCGAGCCTGCGACGTCCACATCTCCAACCTCCGCCAGAAGGTCGAGCGCGACCCCCAGCGCCCCGAGCTGGTCCTCACCGTGCGCGGCGTCGGCTACAAGTTCAACGGCGAGCCGGCCGACCAACCCCCTGCTCGCTAGCGCGAGAGCCGACCGCTCGCGTTCCCAAGGAGTCGCCGGAAAATTAAATTGGTACTGGATCGTCCACAGAGAGCCGCAGGGGTGTACAATCGCGTTTACCTAAACACGAGTGTCTACCCGCGAGGAGAGGATCGAGCGCATGCCGGCCGCCTCACCACCCAACAGCAGCGAGCCCCCCGCCACCGACCTCGGCGAGCTGATCGAGCAGGAGCGGCTGCCCTCCGGGCGCAGCGACCTCCCCGAGCCGCTGATCGCCCACTCCCAGCGGGAGCGCATCCTGATCTCGATGGCGCAGAGCTGCGCCCGCAAGGGCTACGGGGCGACGACGATCGCCGACATCGTCGAGCCGGCCGGCGTCTCCCGCGCCACCTTCTATGAGCTGTTCAAGGACAAGGAGGACTGCCTGCACGCGGCGATGGAGCTGTCGCTGGCCGACGCGATGGGGCGGATCGTCGAGGTCTACTCGCCCGACAAGCCCTGGGCGACGATGGTCCGCGACGCGGCGGCATCCTTCCTCGAGCTGCTGGCAAGCCGGCCGGCCTTCGCCCGGATGGCGCTGATCGAGGCGCCTGCTTCGGGCGAGCGGGCCTTCGAGCTGTACGCGTCGGGCAAGCGGGTCCTGCAGGCCCTGCTCGACCGCGGGCGCGACGACCCGGTCGAGGAGGAGGCGATCCCCTCCAGCGCCGGGCGCGCCGCGCTGGCCGCCGCCGAGTCGCTGATCGTCGGCCAGATCCTCGCCGGCAACACCGAGCGGCTGGGAGAGCTGCTCCCCGATGTCGTCTACATCACCACGGTCCCCTATCTCGGCCAGGGGGAGGCATTGCGCCAGTCCCGCCAGGCGGAGAAGACGGCTCGCGCCAGGGCGGGCTGAGCCGATGCCGCAGGGGGCAGGGGAGAGAGAACGGTGGCGCCCGCCGCGGGGGCGCCACCGCCTGCCGCAGGAGGTGATCGCGCGCTCCCAGCGGGAGCGGCTGCAGGAGGCGACGATCCGCGTCGTCGCGGCCAAGGGCTACGCGGCGACGACGGTCGCCGACCTGACCAGGGAGGCGGGGATCTCCCGCACCACCTTCTACGAGCTGTTCGCCGACAAGGAAGCCTGCTTCCTCGCCGCCTACGACAACGTCGTCGACGTCCTGGTGCGGCGGATCGGCGCCGCCTACGAGGCCGAGGAGAGCTGGCCCGAGCGCGCCCGGGCGGGGCTGGCGGAGTTGCTGGCGGCGCTGGCCGAGGAGCCGGCGCTCGCCCGCCTGGCGCTGGTCGACGTCGGCGCCGCCGGCCCGGCGGCCCAGCGCCGCTACCGGGCTGCGGTGCAGCGCCTCACCCCGCTCTTCGAGGAGGGCCGCGACTTCGCGCCGGGCGGGCGCGAGCTGCCGGCCAACACCTCGCGGATGGCGATCGGCGGCGTCGCGGGGCTCCTCTCCGACGAGCTGGTGGCGGGACGGGCGGCCGAGCTTCCCGGCCTCCTGCCGGACGTCCTCTTCGCGACCCTGAACCCCTACGTCGGCCCCGCCGCCGCGGCCCGGGAGGTGGCGAAGGAGACTTCATAAACAGCTCTGTACATTGGCGCGCTATGATTTATGCACCTGGCAGTTCAAGAGCCATAAACTTCCATGTGCACCCCATGAGCTCCCGCCGCGAACGTCTCCTCCAAGCGATGGTTCGAGTGGTGGGCGAGAAGGGCTACAAAGCCACTTCCGTCGCCGATGTGATCGCCGAGGCGGACACCTCTCGCACCACCTTCTACAAGCACTTCACCGACAAGCACGACTGCTTCCTGGCCGCCTACGACATGCTGGTCGAGCAGGTGTTCGAGGAGGTGGTCGCCAACTGCGACGGCGCCCAGCCCTGGATGGAGCGGGTGACGAACGGGCTGGCGAGGATCGTCGAGCTGTTCGCGCTCGACCCGGCGCTGGCCCGAACCGCGATCGTCGAGGTCGCCGCGGCCGGCGCCGACGCCCGCCAGCGCCACTGGAACGCGGTCGCCAGGTTCACCGAGTTTCTCGATGGGGGGCGCGAGCTGGCGGCCGGGCGGGAGCTGCCCGAGAACATCTCCCTGATGTCGGCGGGGGCCGTCTCGGGGCTGATCTTCGACGAGCTCCTGGCCGGCAGGGCGGAGCGGCTGCCGGCCCTCCTCCCCGACCTCCTCTTCGCGATGCTCGTCCCCTACGTCGGCCCGAGCGCGGCGACCGAGGAGATGCGGAAGGCCGCGGCGCTGACGGTGGGGAGGTAACGCAAGGAAGCGTGGCCGTCCCGTATTGGGGCATCGCCATACTGGCCATTGGCCACGATCTCCCCCCGTTGGCCTATCCTGTCGGTGCTCCAACCGCCTCCCCGTAGAGAACCTGTGATGCCGCGCAAGACACTGATCGCCACTACGCTGACCTTGGCCCTGCTCGCCGGCGTCGTAGGTACCGCGTACGCACTGGAACTGCGCGCCGGCGACCTCGTTATCAACGCCGACGGCGGCTTCGCCCCGACGGCGCTGCCCAAGTACGAAAACGCCCCCATCACCCTGCACGGCGGCGGCAAGCTCTCCACCCTTTCCGGCGCCCTGCCGCCGATCCTGAAGACGATCACGATCTACTTCGACCGCCACGGCTCGGTGCAGACCACCGGGCTCGCGGTCTGCACCTCCGGCAAGCTCCAGGCCACCACGGTCGCCGCCGCCCGCCGCGCCTGCCCCAATGCGATCGTCGGCAAGGGGGAGGGCCACGCGATCGTCGCCTTCCCCGAATCGAAGCCGATCCCGGTCTCCTCGCCGATCACTCTCTTCAACGGCCCCAAAGAGCACGGCGACCCCACCGTCTTCGCCCACGCCTACACCACCGTTCCCGTCCCCACCACCTTCATCGTCCCGATCGTGATCGAACGCATCCACGACGGCATCTACGGCTACCGCACCAAAGCGACGATCCCCAAGATCGCCGGCGGCAGCGGCGTGCCGATCTCCGGCCACCTCAAGATCGGCCGCAAATGGACCTACAAGGGCCGCCGCTACAGCTACGTCAACGCCCGCTGCGAAGACGGGCGCCTGCAGGCCAAAGGCGAATTCACCTTCAACGACGGCACCTTCCTCACCGGCACCTTCTTCCGGCCCTGCACCGTGCGGAGATGAGGTCGCACGGAGGATAGGACGGGAACGGTAGGCTCTCCGTCGCATCTCGGTAGGTCCGAGCGCCCACGCCGGCCACCGAGGCTAAACTGCGCTTCGGGTGTTAGGTAAACAGGGAATCTAGATCGACAGGGAACGGGGGTAGTGGTGAGGAGCAAGAGATTCAGCCTGGCGGTAATCGCGATCGCGGCGCTGGCCGCGCTGGCCGCCGCCTCCCTCGCCCTCGCCGCCGAAACCACCCGTGCCGAATACGTCGCCGCGGTCGAACCGATCTGCAAGACCAACACCAAGGCCAACGAACGGATCCTGGGCGGTGTGCGGGCGGAGGTCAAGAAGGGCAAGCTGGGCCCGGCCTCGAAGCAGTTCTCCAAGGCCGCAAGCGCCCTGAAGAAGACCCTGGCCCAGCTCAAGGCGGTGCCCCAGCCCTCCGCCGACCAGGCGAAGCTCGCCAGGTGGCTCCAATACGTCGGCGCCGAGGCCTCCCTCTTCGAAGCCACCGCCAAGAAGCTGAAGGTGGGCGATAAGACGGGCGCCCAGGCGATGGTGATCCGCCTCACCCACAACGCCAACCTCGCCAACAACCTGGTCGCGAGCTTCGAATTCGAATACTGCCGCTTCGAACCCTCGCGGTTCACCTAGATGCGCAGACGTGGGGCAAAGGCCGGGGCGCTCGCCTTGGCGCTCCTGGTCTTGGGCTCGGCGGCGATCGCCGGCGCCGCCGCGGTGATCCAGCAGGGCAACCTGCGGATCACCCTCCTCGCCCAGATCTCGCCCTACCGCCTGCCCCGCATCGGCACCGCCCCGATCGCGGTCTTCATCGCCGGCCACGTCGGCACCGTCGACGGCAGCGTCCCGCCCCAGCTCGAAAAGATGACGATCAAGGTCAACCGCCACGGCCGCCTCGACTCCACCGGCCTGCCGGTCTGCAGCCTGCCCCAGATCCAGCCCGGCTCCACCTCCCGGGCGCTGGCCGACTGCCCGGGCTCGCTGATCGGCGCGGGGCGCTTCTGGGCCTCGATCGTCCTCCCCGACCAGCGTCCCTATCCCACCCGCGGGCGCCTGCTCATCTTCAACGGGCGCGAAGGAGGAAAGCCCGTCATCTACGCCCACATCTACACCACCAACCCCTTCTCCACCTCCTTCGTCATCACCTTCGCGATCCACCACATCGCCCACGGCACCTACGGCACCGAGCTCTCGGCATCCCTGCCCCAGGCGCTTGGCACCTGGGGCTTCGTCGACCGGATCAAGCTCACCCTGCGCCGCAAATACACCTACCGCGGACAGCAGCGCAGCTACTTCAACGCCGGCTGCCCGGCCGCCAAGGGCACCCGCGGCGCCGCCTTCCCGCTGGCGCAGGCGAACTTCTCCTTCGCCGGCGGCAAGCAGGTCCAACTGACTGAAACCAAGAGCTGCGGGGTAAAGGAATGAGGGCACGCCGGGCCCTCGTCCCGCTGCTCGCCCTGCTCGCGGCGGCGGCCCTCGCGGCCTGCGGGGGAGGGGGGAGCTCGACCGCCTCGACGACGTCGACCGCGGCTACGAGCGGCCCCTCCGCCTCCGCGACCACGCCGCCGCCGCCCGTCGGGGCCTCCGGCAGGTCGGGCGGCAGGTCCTCGGGGACCCACAGCTCCTCCGGCGCCGCCCCCGTCAACCCCAACAGCAAGGGCAGCGCCGGCTTTGTCGCCCCCACGGGCGACAACAGCATCCCCAACTTCGGCGCCGAAGCCGCGAGCGCCGACCGCAGCCGCGCCGAGGTGGCCCTGCGCGCCTACCTCGCGGCCCGCGCCAGGGGCGATTGGCCCGCGGCCTGCTCCGGGCTGGCCGCCTCGGTGCGCAAACAGGTGCAGGCGTTCGCCGGCGCCGCCAAGGGCAAGGCCAAGGGTTGCGCGCCCCTCTACAAGGCGCTCTCGGCCGGCGCCCCCGCCGCGGCCCGCGCCAACGCCTTCACCCACGGCCTCGCCTCCCTGCGGGTCAAGGGCCAAAGTGGCTTCGCCCTCTTCTACGGCCCCCACAGCCAGAAGTACGTGATGCCGATGACGAGCGAAGGCGGCAAGTGGAGAATGACCCAGCTGGCCCCGATCGCCTACCCCCTCGGCGCCCCCACCAAAGCCCCATGAGCAGGAGAGGAGCACAGACGATGAAGCGCGATGCAACCCAGCCCGGAGCACCCCGCAGGAGCCTGCTCTTCGCGGCAACCGCCACCCTCGCGCTCCTCACTGCCCTGCTTGCCTTCTCCCCCCTCGCCTCTGGCGCCTATGACCCGGTCGCCGGCGGCGCCACCAAGCTGACGCTCGACAAGGGCTTCCTCGCGCTCTTGAAGCAGAACAAGGTGAAGCTCCTGGGGAAGGAATCGGCTGGGGTCAAGGGCGCCACCGTCACCTTCCCCGCGATCGGCGGCAAACTCGACCCGACCACCAGCAAGGGGTTCGTCCAGCACGCGGGCACGCTCGTCTTCCAGGCAGGCAAGCGCAGCATCCCGATCAGGGCCCTGATGCTGAAAACGACGCAAAAGCACTCGCCCTTCTCGGTCAAGGTCGGCGGCGGGCAGCTCAAACTTGCCTCCGCGGCGAAGATCTCCACCGCCCGCGAAGGCTTCGGCCTCGAGATCAAGGTGACGACCCTGAAGCTGAGCGCCAAGGTGGCGGAGCGCCTT
>DATMRN010000193.1:0-2677 GCA_035566275.1 Solirubrobacterales bacterium
GGCGCCCCCATCACCTTGTAGACGCAGGTCGTCGCGGAGAAGGAGGGGACGTGGAGGTCGAGCCGCTGCTCCAGCTCGATCAGCAGGTCGAAGGGGACGCGATCGCGACGCGAGGCGTCGGCGACGAGGCCGGCGACCTGCCAGAAGTGCGGCTCCTCCTCGCGCGCGGTCGGGCCGAGCGCCGGCGAGTCGACGACGCCGATCCGCTCGGCGAGGATGCGGAAGCCGCCCTGGCGGAGCAGCTCGCGGGCGTCGTGCTGAACCCGCTCGCGGTCCTGGGAGCGCTCGATGAAGATGTGGGCGACGGCGAAGGCGTCGTCGAGGGTCAGCGAGGGGTCGTGACCGCCGGAGCGAACCTCCTCGGCCCAGATCTTGCGCGGCAGGTCCAGCAGCACGCCGCACCCGTCGCCCTCGCCGTCGACGTTGCCGGCCCGGTGGAGCATCTTCTGCAGCGCCGGGACGGCCAGCGCGATGGGCGCGTGGCTCGGGGTCGCGTCCTTGCGCACCGAGGCGTAGATCGCACAGGCGTCCTTGTCCTCGACGCTGGGTGGAGAGACGAGCGGCCGGTAGGGCCGCTCTGGCGAGTAGCGGACGGTGCCGCCCTCACCGCGAAGCTCACGGGACTGGTGTGCCGACAAGCCTGACCTCCCGGGTTCCGCGCCTTCTTCGAGCGGGCGCGCGACGGGTTGACGAGAGCAGTGCATTATAGGCGCGGCCATGCCTCAACCGGGCGAATTGCGCCCCAATCCCCGCAAAATGCAGGCTGCCGGAGACCTCAAGCGAACGAAGGGGGCTCGTACTCGCCGGATGGATGGACGCCGATCAGCAGCGCGGTCGCCTGGGCGTCGGAGCGGTTGAGGATCGTGCGGCTGACCGGCGGCTCGATCGAGGCGAAGGTGCCGGCCGGCGCTGGATGGTCCTCGCCGCCGATCCGCAGCGTCGCGTCGCCCTCGAGGACGATATAGAGCTCGTGCTGGCCGCTGTCCGCCTCGTCGTGCTCGGGGATCTGTCCCCCGGGCGCAATCTCGACCAGGTTGAACCCGAAGGAGGAGGTGCCGAGCGCCTTGCGCGCCAGCCGCCAGGTCGAATCCCCGGATCCCTCCATCGTCTCGAACTCGTCGCGGTGCTTGATCGTGTAACCGTCGGCCATCTCAACCCCTCCTTCGCGGTTTTCGCCGATGCGACCATATCCCGGCGCGCTCGCTACAGCTCGGGGACATCGGCGCCGTGGGGGGTGAAGGGGAGGCGGCGGACCTCGGCCCAGCCCTCGCAGCGGCGCTCCAGCTCCTCGGCGACCTTGCCGGCGTCCTGCCAGGTCGTCCAGACGAGGACGGTGGGGCCGGCGCCGGAGATCGTCGCGCCGAGTGCGCCCAGCTCGGTTGCGGAATCGACCAGCTCCATCGAGCGCGGGTAGAGGTCGCGGCGACGGGGCTGGTGGATGCGGTCGGCGAGGCCGCGGGCGACGAGGTCGAGGTCGGCCCGCTGCAGCCCGAGGACGAGGCGCGCGGCGGCGGAGAGGTTGGCGACGGCGTCGGCCAGCGGGACCTCGGACGGGATCGCCTCGCGGGCGCGCTCTGTCGAGACCTCCTCGGCGGGGATGACCGCGACCCCCTCCAGGCCGCCCGGCGGGTCGAACCGCGCCGCGCTCGACGCTCCCCCGTCCGTCCCGCAGATCACGAACCCGCCGTAGATGGCCGCGGCGACGTTGTCGGGATGGCCCTCCAGCTCGGTCGCCCGGGCCAGCATCTCCTCCCTGGAGAGCGCCAGCTCGAAGAGGTGGTCGGCGGCGAAGAGGCCGGCGACGATCGCCGCGGCGCTGGAGCCGAGGCCGCGGGCGAGCGGGATCTCGCTGTGTAGGCGGAAGGCGATGCCGTCGGCGGGGTGAAGGCTCTCGAAGGCGCGGACCACGAGGTTGTCCCGCTCCATGGAGACGTCGAGCCCGCCAGGGTCGAGCGAGAACTCACCGGCCTCCTCCACCTCCAGCTCCAGGTGCAGCGAGACCGCCGCGGCCATCACGTCATAGCCCGGCCCGAGGTTGGCCGAGGAGGCGGGAACGCGGATCAGTCGGCGGCGGCTCGTCACCCGGCCGCCAGCTTAGAGGCGGATCTGGTCGATCAGTCGAAAACAGCGCGCTCCACTGCGCTTAGGTCGTTCTCGCAGTTGACGACCGCGGGCGCTTTGCCGAGGGCGGTGTCTGGGTCCTTGAGGCCGTGGCCGGTGAGGACGCAGACGACGGACTCGGGGGGCGCCGCATCCTCGACCACAGGCATGCCATGCGCGAGCAGGCCGGCGACCGAGGCCGCGGAGGCGGGCTCGCAGAAGACGCCTTCCGTCGCGGCCAGCCAGCGGTAGGCGTCGAGGATCTGCTCGTCGGAGACCGCTGCGACCCGCCCGCGGGAGGCGGTGAAGGCGGCCATCGCCTCCTCCCAGCGGGCCGGGTTGCCGATCCGGATCGCCGACGCCACGGTCTCCGGATTGGCGACCGGAGCCCCATGGACCAGCGGCGCCGCCCCCTCGGCCTGGAACCCATAGAGCACCGGCGCGGCGCCCACCTCCTGAAAACCCCGCCAGTAGGCGGTGACGTTGCCGGCGTTGCCGACCGGGATCGCCAGCGCCCCCGGCGCCTCCCCCAGCTCCTCCACCACCTCGAAAGCGGCCGTCTTCTGCCCCTCGATTC
>DATMRN010000194.1:0-2556 GCA_035566275.1 Solirubrobacterales bacterium
CTAGTATCGGCTGGGGCCGAAACTCGACCGGAAGGAGCTGCGCTTGTCGCAGGAGAACGCGACGGTTGCCGAGCAGGAGTACCTGGAGATCATGTTCTGGCTGGAGGAGGCCGGGCTGCCGATGACCGGCGCCAACATCGCCCGCGCGATGCAGCTCTCGCCGCCCACCGTGCACGAGATGATCGGCCGCCTGGTCGATGACGGCTACGTCGAGCGCAGCGCCGACAAGTCGCTCGCGTTCACCGCCTCCGGGCGCGAGCACGCCAGCCACATCGTCCGCCGCCACCGGATGATCGAGCGCTTCCTCACCGACGTGCTCGGCATCCCCTGGGACGAGGTGCACGAGGAGGCGGAGCGGATCGAGCACGCGATGTCGCCGGTGCTGGAGGAGCGGATGCGGGCGGCGATCGGCGACGCCACCACCTGCCCGCACGGCCACCCGATCGTCGAGGGCGCCCGCGAGCAGGGGTCGCTGTTGGCCGACGTCGAGGTCGGCGCCGACGTTCACGTCCTGCGCTTCGAGAACGAGGCCGAGGAGCTGCTGCGCTACCTCAAGGACACGGGGCTGAGCCCGGGGCTGGAGGGCAAGGTCGAGAGCTCCGACGAGCACGGCGTGACGATCGCCTCCGCCGCCGGCTCCCACGAGGTGAGCCGCAGCGTCGCCGAGACGGTCTCGGTCCGCGCCGACCCGGCGCCGCCGCCCCGCGCGGCGATCCCAGAGCAGCTCGTCCTATCGAGCGACCGCTACGGTCGCTGAGCGGGCGCCCGCGTCCGGCAGGGCTAGGCGGGCGAGCCGGCGCGGACTCGATCCAGGGCGCGGGCGATGCGGGAGACACCCTCGGCGATCTGCTCCGGCGGCACCGGGGCGAAGGAGAGGCGGAGGCTGTTCTCGCCGCCGTCGAGCATGAAGTCGGGGCCGGCGACGAAGGTGACGCCCTCGCCCTTGGCCTCGGCCAGCAGCACGGTCGTGTCGGTGCCCTCGGCGAGGTCGAGCCAGAGGAAGTAGCCGCCGGCGGGGACGACGAACTTGGCCTCGGGGAGCTGCTCGCGCAGAGCGTCGACCAGCGCATTGCGACGGTCGCGCAGGGCGCCCTTGACGAACTCGATGTTGCGGTCAAGCGCTCCGGAGCGACATAGCTCCAGCACCACGGCCTCGGCCAACATGTTCGGCGAGATGTAGGTCTCGTTGCCCCGCCTGGCGAGCTTCGCAATCTCCTCGGCGGGCCCGGCCAAGTAGCCGACCCGGACCCCGGGGCTGACTGTCTTCGAGAAGGACGACGCGTGGATGACTCGGCCGGCCCGGTCGAGCGAGAGCATCGTCTGCAGCGCCGCACCCTCGAACGGCAGCTCCCGGTAGGGATCGTCCTCGAAGACCCAGAAACCGTGCTCGGCGGCAAGCTCGACCACCCGTGCCCGCTTCTGCGCCGAGAGCGTGCAGCCGGCCGGGTTGTGGAAGTTGGGGATGACGTGGGCGAGCTTCACCGGCCCCTCGGCCAAGGCCGCTTCGAGTGCCGCCACGTCAAGCCCGTCGGCCCCCAGCGGCACCGGCACAAGCTCGACGCCGGCCCGCTGCAGCAAGAGCAACGTGCGGTCGTAGGTCGGCTGCTCGACCACAACCCGGTCCCCGGGCTCGAGCAGATGCTCGAAGAGCATCGCCGCAGCCTCCATCGACCCATTGGCAACCATCACCTGGGAGGCGTCCAGCCCCCCATGCCTCTCGGCGATCCACTGACACAGGCCCGGATGCCCAATCCCAGTCCCATAAGAGAGCGCCCGCTCCCAATCCTCAGCAAGCGCAACCGCCGCCGCATCCCGCACCGCAGCGTGCGGCAGGATGTCAGCGCTAGGCGCCCCACGAGCAAAGGAAATCGTCTCACCAGCCATCGCCTCCGAGCCTAGCAACGGGGGCGAACCCTGACGTGTCTGAGCTTAGAGGCACATATGGCGGGACAAACTCAGACACGTCGGACGGGGCGGGAGAGAGAACGGGCGCTGGCGAAGCTGGCGACTCAGCAGCACGGAGTGGTGGCACGGGCGCAACTGCTCGCGCTCGGCTTCAAGCCGGACGCGATCGAGGGGCGGCTGGACTTGCACCGGCTGATCCACGTGCATCGCACGGTGTACGCGGTTGGTCACGGTCATCTGACCCGACGCAGTCGCATGACAGCCGCGGTGCTCGCTTGCGGAGACGGTGCCCTGCTCAGTCATCGCAGCGCCGCCGAGCTCTGGGGAATCGGCGGTCATGCTGCGAGCGCCGTGGACGTCAACGCGCCCCGGGGCCGACAGGGACTGCCGCGTCGCACCGGCATCCGCCTGCATCGATCAAAGATCGACGCCGAGGACCGGGCCAACCAGGCTGGGATCCCGGCCACTACAGTCGCCCGCACCCTGTTCGACCTCGCGGAAGTCGTTGAGCGGATGCGGCTGGAACGAGCCTGGGAGGAAGCGGACCGCCTCGGCCTACTGCAGATCGGCGCTGTCGAGAGGGTTTGCGAGCGGGGCCGCGGACGGCATGCCCTGCGCCCGATCCGTCGCCTGCTCGAGGACAGTCGCTAT
>DATMRN010000195.1:0-12757 GCA_035566275.1 Solirubrobacterales bacterium
CCGCAGGACGGCGAGGCTGGCGCGCCGCACCCGGCGCAGGACTTCGGCGTCGCACCACTCGCGCTCGGTCCCGTCCGGCAGCAGCTCGCCGCGGACAAGGACCCCTTCGCCCTCCAGCTCGCGCAGCGCCGGCGCCGGGTCGACCCCGTAGCGGGCGACAAGGCTGGCGGTCGGGAAGGGGCCGTGGGTGCGGGCGAAGCGGCGGACCAGGGCGCGCATCGCGTCGGGGTGGTCGGCGAGGAAGGTCTCCGGTAGCCCGGCCGGCGGGGGCACGCCGAGCGCGTCACGGTAGAGGCCGGCGTCCTCGGCGGCCACGTAGCGCTCCTCGCCGCCGATCCGGACTCTGGCGGCGCGCCGCTCGCCGATCAGCTTCTCCAGCATCGAGGCGGCCGAGTAGCCCTCGGCGACCCGCTCGGCGCACTCCGCGGCGGTCAGGTCGCCGAGGTTGCGCAGCACCTGCTGGAGCGCGTCGCGGTCGCCCGCCCGGCCGCCCTCGGAACGGTGCTGGAGCTGCGCCTCGACCTCCTCCAGCGCTTCGGGATCGATCAGCTCGCGCAGCTCCTCCTGGCCGAGCAGCTCGCGCAGCAGGTCGCGGTCGAGCGCCAGCGCCGCCGCGCGCCGCTCGGCGTTGGGCGTGTCCCCCTCGTACATGTAGGTGGCGACGTAGTCGAAGAGCAGCGAGGAGGCGAACGGGGAGGCGGTCGGCGTCTCGACCTCGACCAGGCTGAGCCGGCGCGAGTGGAGGTCGCGGAGGATCTCGCCGAGCGAGGGCAGGTCGAGCACGTCGCGCAGGCACTCGCGGTAGGTCTCGAGGATGACCGGAAAGCGGGGGAAGTCCCGCGCCACCTCGAGCAGGCTCTGCGCCTTCAGCCGTTGCTGCCAGAGCGGGGTGCGCTTGCCGGGGTAGGCGCGGGGGATGAGCAGCGAGCGCGAGGCGTTCTCGCGGAAGCGGGCGCCGAACAGGGCCGAGTTGGAGAGCTCGCCGACGACCAGGTCCTCGAGCTCGTCGGGCTCGATCATGACCAGGTCGGCGGGCGGCGGCTCGTCGGCGTCGGGGAGGTGGATGACGATGCCGTCGTCGGACCAGATCGCGTCGGCCTCGAAGTCCAGCTCGTTGCGGATCTTGGCGGCGAGCGCCAGCCCCCACGCCGCGTGCACGCGGCCGCCGTAGGGGGAGAGGACGCAGAGGCGCCAGTCGCCGATCTCGTCGCGGAAACGCTCGACCACGATCGTCTGGTCGGAGGGGACGACGCGGGTCGCGTCCTGCTGTTCGCGCAGGTAGGTGACGAGGTTGTTGGCGGCGCGCGCGTCGAGGTCGTACTCCTTGGCCAGCTCGCTCGGCTCGCGCGAGACCGCCTCGCGGGCGAAGGCGCCGATCGCCCGGCCCAGCTCGGCCGGGCGGCCGATCCCGTCGCCCTTCCAGAAGGGGACGGCGCCGGGGGCGCCGGGGGCGGGCGTGACGATGACCCGGTCGCGGGTGATCTCCTCGATCCGCCAGGTGGTGGCGCCGAGCAGGAAGGTCTGGCCGGGGCGCGCCTCGTAGACCATCTCCTCGTCGAGCTCCCCGACCCGGCGGCCGTCGGGCAGGTGGACACCGAAGAGGCCGCGGTCGGGGATCGTGCCGGCGTTGGTGACGACCAGCTGGCGGGCGCCTTTGCGGCCGTGCATCCTGCCGGTGGTGCGGTCCCAGACGATGCGCGGGCGCAGCTCGGCGAAGCGGTCGGAGGGGTAGCGCCCGTCGAGCATGTCGAGGACGTTCTCGAGCTGCTCGCGGGAGAGGTCGTGGAAGGGCTGCGAGGCGGTGATAAGGCGCTCGACCTCGTCGACGTCCCACTCGTCGAGGGCGGCCATCGAGACGAGGTGCTGGGCGAGCACGTCGAGCGGGTTCTGCGGGATGACCGTCTCCTCGATCTCGCCGTCGCGCATGCGCCGGGCGACCACGGCGCACTCCATCAGGTCGCCGCGGAACTTGGGGAAGATGCGCCCCTTGGAGACCTCGCCGAGGCCGTGGCCGGCGCGGCCGATGCGCTGCAGGCCGCGGGTCACCGACTTCGGCGACTCGACCTGGATCACGAGGTCGACGGCGCCCATGTCGATTCCCAACTCCAGGGAGGAGGTCGCGACCAAGCACGGGAGCCGGCCGGACTTGAGGAGCTCCTCGACGATGGTGCGCTCCTCGTGGGAGAGAGAGCCGTGGTGGGCTCGGGCTATCTCCGGGGGGGAATCGGGGGAGGGACTGGGGCGCTCGGCCGCGGGTCCTGTCACGGGGAGGGGGCCTGCGGGCGGGCGCAGGGCGTCCGTTCTCGGCCCCCTCCCCGCGCCACCCGCGGGAGTAGCGTTCCCAGCATGCTCCGTCGCCGGCAGCTCCTGGTGAGGCTCGCCGGCAGCCAGCTCGTTCAGGCGCTTCGCTAGGCGCTCGGAGGCGCGGCGGTTGTTGACGAAGACGATGGTTGAAGTGTGTTCGCGGACCAGCTTCAGCAGCTCGGGGTAGATGGCGGGCCAGATCGAGCGCTGGTGCACGAGGGGCTCGCCGTCTGGCGGAGTGCCGTCTGCTGAGGGGAAGGACGGGGCGCCGGGGTCGGCCATGTCCTCGACCGGGACGACGATCTCCAGGTCGAGCTGCTTGGTCCGGCCGGCGTCGACGATCTTGCACTCGCGCTTGGGGCCGACCAGGAACTGGGCTATTCGCTCCAGAGGGCGCTGGGTGGCGGAGAGGCCTATTCGTTGGAGGTTGTCGGCGTGGGAAAGGTGCTCCAGGCGCTCGAGGGTGAGGGCGAGGTGGGAGCCTCGCTTCGATTGGGCTACCGCGTGGATCTCGTCGACTATCACCGCCTCGGCGGTGGCGAGGATCTCGCGGACTCCGGAGGAGAGCATCAGGTAGAGGGACTCGGGGGTGGTTATGAGGATGTCGGGGGGCGTTTTGCGCATCGCCCGGCGTTCCGCTTGGGTGGTGTCCCCGGTGCGGAGGCCGACGGAGATGTCGGCGCCGATTCCTCGTAGGGGGGCGCGCAGGTTTCGCTCGATGTCGTAGGAGAGGGCCTTCAGGGGGGAGACGTAGACGAGGCGGACGCCCGGCGTCATGTCCTCTCGCCGCGAGAGGCGATCGATGCCCCAGAGGAAGCTGGCGAGGGTCTTGCCGGAGCCGGTGGGGGCGCAGATCAGCGCGTTGGCGCCGCCGGCGATCGCCTCCCAGCCGCCCGCCTGGGCCGGCGTCGGCCCCTCGAAGGAGTCCTCGAACCAGCGCCTGACCGGGGCGCTGAACGGGGCCAGCGGGTCAGATCCCACGGTCGGATTCGGGTCGGCGCTCAACCCACCGATCTTACGCACCGGCCGCGGGCGGACCGACCGACCGCGTCGCCGCCGGTCTATTCCACGCTGCCGCCGGCGAACCTGACGTAGGCGCTCCAGGCGGGCTTCGGGGCGAAGCCTTCGCCGAAGAGGCCGCTGCCGCCGCAGAAGTTGCAGGCACCTGGCTGGTCGTCGACGGAGAACCAGTAGACGCTCTGGATCTTCCATTTGCGCTGCCCGTTGCGAAGCAACGAGAAGGCGCCTTCCAGCTGAGCCTTCTGCCCGGTAAGGCCCTTCGCAAATTGGTCTTCGCCGCTCGGGTGTTCGGAGCTCCAGCCCAGCTCGGTGATCCAGATGCCCTTGCCGGCGTCGTGGCTGCGCTTCAGCACCGATCGCACTTCTTCGATCTCCGGAGCGAGCCGGGGAAAGTTGTAGGTGTAGGGGTGCAGGGCGATGCCGTTGAACTTCTTCCCGATCCCCGGCGTGCTCTTGTACATCTGTTCGAGGAATTCGGATGCGAAGTAGGCCGGCCGCGGCTTGATCCTCTTCCACCTGCCCTGGCCTTCCTTCGGCTGCGCGAACATGCCGCCCAGCACGATTTTCGCGCCCGGGTCGGCGTTCTTGATCGCCGGGGTGGAGATCTTCACCAGCTTGCCGTATTCGGCCGGATTGGGCCGCGTGACGAAGTATTTGAAGTTCTCCTCGTTCCAGATCTGCCAGGTGCGGATCGGCCGCTTCGGCACGGTCGGGTTTTCCGCCCAGAAGGTGCCGCTCGGCCCGTAGCGCTGGACGGCGGCGGCGAGGAAGCTCGTCCAGCCGGCAGCGGCGTTGCCGCTGGCCGGCAGGTGGCTGGGCGCCTTCACCGTGTTGTGGGAGCCGGGCACGAATTCCGAGTGCACCGCCCACGAGGGCGCGCCGGAGAGGAACGGCAGCACGTCGAGCCCCGCCTTCGCCGCAGCCCCGATCTGCCCATCCACGCCAGACCAGTCGAACACGGAACCCCTATTGGGCTGCACCGCACTCCAGACGACCGGGATCCGGATGCTTTCCACGCCGCCCCGCCGCAGCCGATGCAGCTGTTCGGCGTTCGGAGTCACCTGCGGGACGACTCCCCAGAAGTTGCTCGGAAGCGCCTGAGCGGCCGACGCGAACACGGCCATCCCGGCTATGACGACGGTGAACGCCGCTGTCCAGGCACGCGGCTTCCCCAAGGTGCGAATCCGATCTCTCAGCATGGTCAGCTCGCCTTCGGAGCGACGTGCGAACCGGGCCCGCCGCGACGCTGACGCCGCTGCTTCATCATCACCGCGCCGACCGAGATCGCGGCGAGGGCGGCTATCGCGATCAAGATCGGGACGAGCGGCGAAGAGCCGGAGCTGGTCGAGGCCGGTACGGCATTGGCGCCACCCTTGGGGGCTCCGCCGGCGGAACCGACAGAGCTCTTGGGGTGGTCGCCCTGCGCCGCGCCACCCTCACCGCCGTTTGTCGAGCCTCCACCGCCGCCGGCCGAGCTCCCACTCGACTTCGGGGACGACCCCCCCGGAGAGCCGGACGCCGTGGCAGACTTGGCGGGTGCGGGGGCGCCCGAAGAGGTCGCCTTCAGTTCATTCGGGCTCTTGCCCGAAGCCGTCGGAACTGCGTCTTCGTACTGAATCCCACTCGAATCCGCCTGAGCAAGCACAGGAAAGTAAGCGAATGCCAGCAGAGCAAACACTGACAGGAGCCAGGCGTGCGAGCGGGCCCGGCTTGGGACCTGGGAATGGCGCATCCCTTGCATCCCGTGCAAGGTTAGACCAAACGGCGGCGCTGATCGCTCCAATTGCCCTGATCGTCGGTCTGGCGCTCGCAGGAGGCGGCTTCGACGTGAGCACTCGCCATATCGCCGGCCTCGCGGTGTGGCTGGTCGTGGTCGCGCTGCTGGTGCTGGGAGCGGTGTCCAGCACGACTGTCGGGAGGCCGCTGTATCTGGGGGCCGGGCTGATCGGCGGTCTTGCGCTTTTGTCTGCACTTTCATCCCTCTGGTCGGGCTCAATCGAGTTGAGCGTGATCGAGGCGGATCGGGTTCTCGTCTACCTCAGCTTCTTCCTTGCCGCGTTCCTGATCGCCCAAACCGGCGAGAGGCGCCAACGTTTCGCTGAAGGCATGGCGATTGCCGCGTCGCTTGTTGCTGTTCTAGGTCTGGGGAGCCGTCTCCTTCCCCATGTGCTGCAGGTAAGCGACTCGCTCGGCACCGGCGCGCGCCTGCGCTACCCGCTCGGCTACTGGAACGCAAACGGGGCGATGTGCGGGATTGCGATCGCCCTTCTGCTCTGGACAAGCCGCAACGCGGTCTCGGCGGCGCTGCGCCGGCTCTCGGTCGCGGCGATGCCCGCGGTCCTGCTCACGCTCTACTTCACCTTCTCACGGGGAGGCCTGCTCGCACTCGTCGTCGCCTGCGGCTGCCTGCTCGTCCTTTCCCACGACAGGCTCTGGCTGCTGGGAACCCTGGCGATCGGGGCGCTTGGGGCGCTGCCCGCGGTGCTCGCCGTCCAGGCGCACCAGAGCCTCACCGACAACATCGCCAGCCAGGCAACCGTCGATCAGGGCGTGACGGTGCTGCTGATCCTGCTGGCGGGAACCGCGCTTGCGCTGCTGCTCTTCGTGGGCCTGCGAAGGGCGGAGGGTCGAGGGGGGCGGCTCACCGGCCGCGCGGTGGCGATGTCACGCAACCCGGTCCTGCTCAAACGTGCTGCCCTGGTGGCGGCGGTGCTGGCGATCGGCGCGGCGATCGCAGTCGGCGGCCGCGCCTGGAAGCAGTTCTCCAGCTCCGACATCCAGTTCCCGAACCAGCCCCAGCAACATTTCGGCCAGCTCTCCGGCGCCGGGCGCCACGACTTCTGGCGGGTGGCGATCGACGCCTTCGGCGAAAAGCCCGTCCTCGGCACCGGGGCGGGCACCTACGTCTTCTCCTGGGATCAGCACCGCTCGATCGACCAGCCCGTACACGACGCCCACTCGCTCTACCTCGAGGCCTTCGCCGAGCTGGGAGTGATCGGCGGGCTGCTGGTGCTGGCGCTGGTCGGGACCCTGCTCTGGTGCGGCTTCTCCGCCTGGCGCGCGGCGCCCGATCGAGTGCGCGACCGCTACGCGGTGCTGTTCGCGGCGATGCTCGCCTTCGCGGTCGGCGCCGCCTTCGACTGGTTCTGGGAGATCGCCGCCCTGGGAGCGATTTTCTTCCTCGCCGCGGGTGTCCTGGTCAGCGCCCGCTGCGCCCAGCTCGTCACCGGGCCGAGCCGGAAGGATGGCGGCGGCTTCGGGCTCGTCGGCGGCGGGCTAGCGGCGGCTTGGATCGCGGCGATCGCCCTGATCGGCCCGCTCCTCGTCACCCATGAGATCAAGGCAAGTCAGAGTGCCGCAACCAGCGGCAACCTTGCCAGCGCGGTCGAACACGCCAACACCGCCCGCTCGATCGAGCCCTTCGCGGCCTCGCCTTACGTGCAGCTGGGGCTGCTGGCCGACCTGCAGCGCGACTACCCGACGGCGACCGTCGACCTCACCCACGCGATCGAACGCGAGGACCGCAACTGGCAGCTCTACTACCTGCGCTCCAAATTCGAGCATGAAGCCGGCGACGCGGCTCGCGCCAGGGCGGATTTCGAACGAGCGCGACAGCTGAACCCCCTGAACGAATGCTTGCACCGCGAAGATTGGAGCTGCGGGTGAGCCCGCGGAGCGTCCACCACCCTCAGGCAACCGCCTCCCATCGGAGGGAGCGACAGCCCGAGCAGCCGGCGCCCGGGAGGACCGAGATGGCGACCCGGCTCGGGCTCAGCGGCCCCGACGGCTCCCGGCGCCGTGGCGCCTTGCTGCGGAGGCTGCTCGCGATCGCCGACTGGGCGGCGCTGATCGGGGCGCTTTGCGCAGCCACCATCGCGACCTCTACGACCGACATCGGCACCCTGTTCTGGGCGGTGCTGTTCAGCCCCGCCTGGATCTTCGTCCTCAAGCTGCACGGCCTCTACGACAACGACCACCGCCGCATCCGCCACAGCACCTTCGACGAGCTATCCAGCCTGATCTCGGCCTGCGCACTGGGAACCCTCGCGCTCGACGGCCTGCTGGCGCTGAGCCCGGTGGGGCCGCTGTCGCCTTGGAGCGCGATCCTGGTCGGGGTCGGCTCGCTGGTCGGCAGCTTCGCGCTGCGCGCGATCCTGCGCTTCCTCTGGCACCGGCTGAGCGGCATCTCGGCCGGCATCGTGATCGGCCCCCCGGCCGTCGCTGAGATGGTGGCCCGTCGGGTCGCGACCCACCCGGAGGCGCGGCTGAGCCTGATCGGCTACCTCTCTCCCGAGCCGAGCCAGCGGCCCAGCACGGTGTCGCTGCCCCGCCTCGGGTCGATCGCCGACATCTCCCGGGTCGCGCACGAGTACGCGGTCGAGCGGGTCGTCGTCGGCGAGCAGGAGATGAGCGAGATCGCGGCGGAGCGCCTGATCGAGGAGTGCAAGGTGGCCGGACTGGGGCTCACCTTCCTGCCGCAGCACTACGGCCTGCTGGGCCCGGGGATCGAGCTGAACCGCCTCGCCGAGCTGCCGGTGCTCGACTTCCGCTTCTCCGACCCGTCGCGCTCCACGGTGGCGATGAAGCGGACCATGGACGTCGTCGTATCCGGCGTCCTGCTGGTGCTCCTCTCCCCCCTGCTCGCTGCGATCGCGCTCCTGATCCTGATCGATTCCGGCCGCCCGGTCCTCTTCCGCCAGAAGCGGGCCGGCAAGGACGGCGAACCGTTCACGATGGTGAAGTTCCGCACCATGACCTCCGACGCCGAGGAGCGCCTTGACGAGCTGGTCGACCTGAAGCGACTCGACGAGCCGGCCTTCAAGATCCGCGACGACCCTCGCGTGACGCGAGCGGGCCACCTCCTGCGCCGCACCAGCCTCGACGAGCTGCCTCAGCTGGTCAATGTCCTGCGGAACGAGATGTCGCTGGTGGGCCCGCGGCCGGAGGAGGAAGCGGTGGTCGCGCTTTACGACAAGCGTCAGCGCCTGCGGCTGGCGGTCAAGCCCGGCATGACCGGGCCGATGCAGGTCTACGGGCGCAGCGAGCTCACCTTCGAGGAGCGCCTCGCGCTGGAGCGCGATTACCTCGACAACCTTTCGATCGCCAGCGACCTGGCGATCCTGCTGCGGACGCCGAGCGCGATCGTCCGTGGCGACGGCGCCAACTAGAGGTCGCTCGAGATGCCGAGCCCGCCCGAGCTCGAGGTCGCGATCGTCAGCCACGGAGCGCAGGAGCTGCTGCGTCGGTGCCTGCGCTCACTGGCAGAGCACCCGGCCTCCGGCGGGATGCGGGTGACGGTGGTAGACAGCGGCAGCCCCGACTCGACCCCGGAGATGGTCGAACGGGAGTTCCCGGCGGTACGTCTGCTCCGCTGCGCGAACATCGGCTTCTCGGCCGCGAACAACATGGTTTTGCGCGCGAGCGTGACGGAGGCAGTGTTGCTGCTCAACCCCGACACCGAGGTCTACGCGGGAACGCTGGACGCTGCCCTGGCGCGGCTGCGCGCCGAGGAGCGGATCGGGATGGTGGGCTGCAGGCTGGTGACCGAGTCGGGGGAGCTGGACCACGCCTGCAAACGCTCCTTCCCCACCCCGCTCAGCGCCCTCGCCCACTTCACCGGGATCGGCCGCGGCGACGATGCCTCGGGCTCGCTCAGCCAGTACCGGGCGACGCACCTCGGGGACGACGAGCCGGGCGAGGTCGACGCGGTCAACGGCGCCTTCGTGCTCTGCCGCACCGTGGCGGTCCGCGAGGTCGGCCTGCTCGACGAGGGCTACTGGCTCTACATGGAGGACCTCGACTGGTGCCGCCGCTTCTGGGACGCCGGCTGGAAGGTCTTCTACGAGCCGGCTGGCGTCGCCCTCCACGTCAAGGGCGGCTCAAGCGGCAAGCGCCGCGCCCCGAAACAGGAGATCGCCTTCCACCGCGGCATGGGTCGCTTCTACCGCCGCTTCGACGCCCCCAGGCACAATCCATTGATCAACGCCGCCGTTTACGCGGGAATCGGCGCCAAGCTCGCGGTCAGCCTCGGGATCACCGCGGCGAAGGGCCGTTAGAAGGGGAGGGTCTCGGCCACCTCGACCAGGCGGGGAGCCGATTTGTCGCGCTTGGAGAGCAGCGGGTCGCTGACCGGCCACTCAACGGCGACGTCGGGGTCGTTCCAGGCGATCCCGGCCTCCGTGGCCGGGTCGTAGGTGCTGGAGAGCAGGTAGGTGACGTCGGCGACGTCGCTGAGGACGGCGAAGCCGTGGCCGAAGCCGGCGGGGACGAAGAGCTGGCGGTGCTTTTCGTCGTCGAGGACGTATCCCTCCCACTGGCCGTAGGTGGGCGAGCCGCGGCGCAGGTCGACCGCTACGTCGAAGATCGCGCCGCGCGGGCAGCGGACCAGCTTCGCCTGGCCCGGCTCGGTCTGGAAGTGGAGGCCGCGCAGGGTGTCCCTCGAGGAGCGCGAGTGGTTGTGCTGGACGAACTCGACGTCGATGCCCAGCTCGGCCCAGGTGTCGCGGCGGAAGGTCTCGACCATGAAGCCGCGCTCGTCGCCGTGGCCCGCAGGCTCGAGCAGGACGACGCCGTCGAGCTTCGTCTCCAAGCGCTCCGGCATCAGCTCAGGCTCTTGCCGTACTGGCGCTCGTAGTACTCGCGGAACTCGCCGGAGCGGATCGGCTCCCACCACTCCTCGTTGTCGCGGTACCAGGCGACGGTGCGCTCCAGCCCCTCGGCGAAGCGCACCTGCGCCTCCCAGCCCAGCTCGGAGCGGATCTTCTCGCTGCCGAGGCTGTAGCGGCGATCGTGGCCGGGCCGATCGGCGACGTATTCGATCAGCGACTCGTCGGCCCCGGTCAGCTCGATCACCCGCTTCACCACCTCGATGTTCTCGCACTCGTCAGGGCCACCGACGTTGTAGGCCTCGCCGGGGCGGCCGTTGATCAGCACCGTGTGGATGCCGCGGCAGAAGTCCTCGACGTAGAGCCAGTTGCGGACCTGGCGGCCGTCGCCGTAGACCGGCAGCGAGTCGCCGTGGATCGCGTTGAGGACGATCAGCGGGATCAGCTTCTCCGGGTACTGGCGGGGGCCGTAGTTGTTGGAGCCGCGGCAGATCACCGCCTCGATCCCGTAGGTGTGGGCGTGGGCGGAGGCGAGCAGGTCGCCGGCCGCCTTGGTCGCCGAGTAGGGAGAGGAGGGGTCGAGCGGCGAGGTCTCGGTGAAGGAGCCGGAGTCGATCGAGCCGTAGACCTCGTCGGTGGAGACCTGGAGGTAGCGGCCGACGCCCAGCTCGCGGGCGGCGTCGAGGAGGACGCCGGTGCCGACAACGTGGGTGCGGGCGAAGGCGTCCTGGTCGTCGATCGAGCGGTCGACGTGGGACTCGGCGGCGAAGTTGACGACCGCGTCGGCGCCCTGCATCGCCTCGCGGACGATCGCCGGGTCCTCGATCGCGCCGACCACCAGCTCGACGCCGCCGGGCAGATTCTCCCGCCGCCCCGCGTAGGTGAGCTTGTCGAGGACGACGACCTCGTGCTCGTCCTTGACGAGACGCACATAGGTGGAGCCGATGAAGCCGGCGGCGCCGGTGACGAGGAGCTTCATGACACACCTTTCGCGCTTCGCTCCGCTCCTGAAGAATCAGATATGGACAGGTCGCTCCGCTCCGCGCTCATGGCTCCCTCTCAGCTTGTCGTTGGGCGAGGTAGCCGGCGAGGCCGTCCTGCCAGGAGGGCAGCCGGATCGCGTGCTCGCGCTGGCTGGTGAGCGCAGAGTAGGGCGGCCGCGGCGCCGGGCGGCCGAATTCCGCGGTCGTGATCGAGAGCACTTTGCACTCGACCTTCGCCTGCTCGAAGATCTCCCGCGCGAGCTCATACCAGGAGCAGGCGCCCGCGGCCGCCATGTGGTGGATGCCGAACTCGATCCCCTCGATCAGGCGGACGACGCCGTAGGCGAGGTGCCAGGTATAGGTCGGCGAGCCGACCTGGTCGCGGACGACCAGCACCTCGCCGTGGTCGGCGCCCAGGCGCAGCATCGTCTCGACGAAGTTGGAGCCGCCGATGCCGAAGAGCCAGGAGGAGCGGACGATGAAGTGGCGCTTGTTGGCGGCGGCGGTCGCCTCCTCGCCGGCCAGCTTGGTACGGCCGTAGGCGGAGAGCGGCGCGGGCTGGTCGGCTTCGACGTAGGGCGCGCCCTTGGCGCCGTCGAAGACGTAGTCGCTGGAGACGTAGACGATGCTGGCGCGGACCGCGGCGGCTGCGGCCGCGACGTTGCCGGCGCCGGCGCCGTTGACCGCCATCGCCGCCTCCTCGGACTCCTCGGCCCCGTCGACGTCGGTCCAGGCGGCGCAGTGGATGACGACGTCGGGGCGCTCCAGGTCGAGCTTCTTGGAGACGACGGCGGTGTCGGTTACGTCGAGCTCGGAGCGGCCGAAGCCGACCACGTCGTGCCCGGCGTTGCCGGCGGCGAGCATCACGTCGCGGCCGAGCATCCCGGCGGCCCCTGTGACCAAGAGCTTCACTAGATGATCTCGATCTCGGAGTTGTCGCCGACGAGGAGGCGGAGCGTCTTCGGCATCCCGTCGCTGCGGGTCAGCTTGACGTTGCGGCCGAGCAGGCTCGCCTCCATCCGGGTGCCAAGGTCCTCGACCACGGAGCCGGAGAGGACGATCGAGTGCTCGATCTCGGAGCGACAGATGCGGACATCGTTTCCGATCGAGGTGTAGGGGCCGACGTAGGCGTCCTCGATGCGGGCGCCGGCGCCGATCACGGCAGGGCCGCGGACGACGGAGCCGGCGACGACGGCTCCTTTCTCGACCACCACCCGACCCTCGATGCGGGAATTGTCCGTGTCCCCGTCAAGACGCGTCTCGATCTCCTCCAGCACCAGCCGGTTGGCCTCCAGCATGTCGCCGAGCTGGCCGGTGTCCTTCCACCAGCCGGTGACGACCTCCGACTGGACGCGATGGCCGTCGTCGATCAGCCCCTGGATCGCCTCGGTGATCTCCAGCTCACCGCGCCAGGAGGGCTCGAGGGCGCGGGCGGCGTCGAAGATCGAGGGGCTGAACAGGTAGACGCCGACCAGGGCGAGGTTGGAGGGAGGGTCTTTCGGCTTCTCGATCAGGCGGACGATGTGCTCGCCGTCGAGCTCGGCGACTCCGTAGGACTGGGGGTCGTCAACGGGAGTGAGGAGGATGAGCGCGTCGGGCTCGTCCGCACGGAAGGTGGCGACGAGGCCGCGCAGACCGTCGCGCAGCAGGTTGTCGCCCAGGTACATGACGAAGGGCGAGCCGCCGATGAACTCCTCCGCGGTCAGGACGGCATGGGCGAGCCCGGCCGGCTTGTCCTGGACGATGTAGGTGATCTTGGTCCCGAAGTCCGACCCGTCCCCGGCCGCCTCGCGGATCTCGTCCCCGGTCTCCGGAGCGATGATGATCCCGATCTCCGTAACCCCG
>DATMRN010000196.1:0-4112 GCA_035566275.1 Solirubrobacterales bacterium
CTCCAGGTCAGCCGGCACCGCGACCGTCGCATACCCCGCCCCGGCCCGGATCGCCGCCTCCGAAGACATCCGCACCGCCCCGGTCAACCCACGCGACCCGCCGGCGATCGCAACCTGCCCCGATGTGAACTTGGTAGACCGCGCTCCCCTCTTCGGCGCCAGCTCCAGCACCGAGGGGTCGATGACGCCACCGGCCGGCTCACTCGGCGCCCCATCGGGAATCCCAATCGGCGCGACCCGCAACTCCCCGGTATGCCACTTACCAGGTGCAATGAAGTGCCCCAGCTTCGCGGCATGGAAGGTGACCGTGACGTCGGCCTCGATCGCGACGCCCTCGATCTCCCCAGTGGAGGCATCGACCCCGGAAGCGACGTCACAAGCGACAACCGGCGCCCCACACCGATTGATCGCATCGATCGCCGCCGCGGCGGGCTCGCGCGGCTCCCCGGAGAACCCGGTCCCAAAGATCGCATCGACGACGGCACCGGAGCCAGGCAGGCAGGCATCTAAGTCACCGGGAAGCTCCCCGGCCCAGAGCTCAAGCGTTGCGACCTCGAACCCCATCTCGACCAAACGCCGCGCCGCCACCAGCCCATCGCCACCGTTGTTCCCCTTGCCACAGACGATCCGCACCGGGCCCTGAGGCGCAAGCTCGGCAACCGCCTCCGCCAGCGCCAACCCCGCCGCCTCCATCAACTCCGACTCGGGAATCCCCTGCTTCTCGATCGCCCACCGATCAACGACGCGAATCCCCCCGGCGTCATACAACGGCTGTAGCCACGGTTCCATCCCCGAAGCAGCCTAACCCGGCAGCTCGGGCGGATGGCACGGGGGAGGGGCCGAGAACGGACACACCTGCCCACCCGCAGGCCCCTCCCCCGTGACAGGACCCGCCCGCCTACCGGCTTGACCCTGCAACGGCAACCGCAGCCGCAAAGTCCCGCGAATGAGTCAGCGAAACCTCAACGCTCTTGCCGGCAGCCGCATCGGCCGCCCGCCCCGCGAGCCGAACCGTCGGCGGCTCGCCGGCCACGACCTCGATGTCGCGCAGGCCGAACCCATCCGAGAGACCGAGGGCCTTGACAACCGCCTCCTTGGCGGCGAACCGCGCCGCGAGGTGGCGCGCCGGGCGGGCACGGGCGGCGGCGTAGTCCTGCTCGGCCTGGGTGAAGACACGGTCGGCGAGGCGGGGGTGGCGCTGCAGGGCGCGCTCCAGCCGGTCGATCTCGAGCAGGTCGACGCCGATCACTCGACGGTGACGGTCTTCGCCAGGTTGCGCGGCTGGTCGACGTTGAGGCCGCGGGCGCGGGCGATGTCGTAGGCGAGGAGCTGGAGGGGGAGGATCGCGACGATCGGCTGCAGGATCCAGTCGGTGCGGGCGACCTCGATCGTCTGGTCGGCGACCTCGGCGACCCGGTCGCAGCCCTCGGTCGCGATCGCGATCGTCTCGGCGCCGCGGGCGCGCACCTCCTCGACGTTGGAGAGGACCTTGTCGAGCACCGGGCTGTCGGTGGCGACGCAGACCACCGGGGTCGACTCGTCGAGCAGCGCGATCGGACCGTGCTTCATCTCCCCCGCCGCGTAGGCGTCGGTCGGGATGTAGGAGATCTCCTTCAGCTTCAGCGCCCCCTCGAGGCAGACCGGGAGGCCGATGTGGCGGCCGAGGTAGAGGAAGAACTGTTGGGTGTGATGGGTGGAGGAGACCTCGCGCACATGGTCCTCGACCGCGAGGATCGTCTGCTCGATCTTCGAGGGCAACGCCTTCAGCTCGACGACCAGCTCGGCGATCCGCCCCGGCGCCAGCGTCCCGCGCAGCTCCGCCAGCCGCAGCCCGATCAGGTACATCGCCGCGACCTGGGCGACGAAGGTCTTGGTCGCCGCGACGCCGATCTCCAGCCCGGCGCGCGTGTAGAGGACGGCGTCGGCGTCGCGGGTCGCCTGGCTGCCCATGACGTTGGTCACCGCCAGCACCTTGGCGCCGTGCTCGCGGGCGAGGCGCATCGCCGCCAGCGTGTCGGCGGTCTCCCCGGACTGGGTGATCCCGATCACCAGGTCGCCGGGGCCGACCACCGGGTTGCGGTAGCGGTACTCGGAGGCGATGTCCATCTCGACCGGCACCCGCGCCCACTCCTCGATCGCGTAGCGGCCGACCAGGCCGGCGTGGTAGGAGGTGCCGCAGGCGACGATCACGATCCGGCGCAGGTCGCGTAGGAAGGAGTCGTCCAGCTCGACCTCGGAGAGGTCGACGCCCTCGTCGGTCGGCAGGCGGTCGGCGATCGTCTCGGCGACTGCGTCGGGCTGCTCGTGGATCTCCTTCAGCATGAAGGTCTCATAGCCCCCTTTCTCGGCGGCCTCCTCGTCCCAGTCGACCTCTTCGGCGCCACGCCGCACCGGCCTCCCCTCGGCGTCGGCGATCGTCACCCCGGAGGCGTCGACGGTGACGATCTCGCCGTTCTCGATTAGGACCGCGTTGCGGGTCTCGGCGAGGAAGGCGGGGATCGCGGAGGCGAGGAAGGTCTCGCCGTCGCCGACCCCGGCGACCAGCGGGCACTCCTTGCGCGCCCCGACCAGCCGTCCTGGCTCGTCGAGGTGCATGGCGACGAAGGCGTAGTGGCCGCGCAACTCGGCGAAGGAAGCGCGCACCGCCGCCGTGAGATCATCGTCGTAGTTGCGCTCGATCAGGTGGGCGACGATCTCAGCGTCGGTCTCCGAGCTGAAGGCGTGGCCCTCGGCCTCCAGCTCGCGCCGCAGCGTCGCGTGGTTCTCGACGATCCCGTTGAGGACGATGTGGATGCGGTCGCCGCAGTCGCCGTGGGGATGGGCGTTCTCCTCGGTGACCCGGCCGTGGGTGGCCCAGCGGGTGTGGGCGACGCCGGTCGTGGCCGGCGGCGCGGCGATCGCGACGCCGCCGCCGCTCCTCTCCTCCGCCTCCATCGCGGCGCGCAGGTTCGAGAGGTTGCCGACCGCGCGAACGCTGTCGATCCGGCCGTCGTCGATCACCGAGACGCCGGCCGAGTCATAGCCGCGGTACTCGAGCTTCTCGAGTCCGGCGACCAGGAGGTCGCGGCAGGGGCGCCCGCCCACGTATCCGACGATTCCGCACATGAAGGTGACTAAGGGTAGAGGCCGATCGGCCTAGGCCAGCTCTCGCCGCACCACGCCGACGAGGCGCTCGCAGACCGCGTCGGCTTCCTCGGAGGTGGGCGCCTCGACCATCACCCGGACCAGCGGCTCGGTGCCGGAGGGGCGCAGCAGGACGCGGCCGCGACCCTCGAGGCCCTCCCCCTCCCGCTCGACCGCCTCCCAGACCGTGGTGGCGCCGGCCACCGCCTCGCGGTCGGCGACCTCGACGTTGACCAGCGTCTGGGGGAGCTTGCGCATCGGGATCGCCTCGGCCAGGTCGCGCGGCCCCAGCTCGCGCATCGTCGCCAGCGCGGCGGCGATCCCGTCGCCGGTCGCGGCGAAGCCGGCGGAGATGATGTGGCCGGACTGCTCGCCGCCGAGCGTCCAGCCGCTGCGGCGCATCTCGTCGAGGACGTAGCGGTCGCCGACCTTGGTGACGGCGACGTCGATCCCGGCCTCCCCCATCGCCCGGTGGAAGCCGAAGTTGCTCATCACGGTGACGACCACGCCGCCGTTCAGCTCGCCGCGGCCGGCCATCCCGAGCGCCGCGATGGCGATCAGCTCGTCTCCGTCGTGGGGGCGGCCGGAGCCGTCGACCGCGAGCACCCGATCGCCGTCGCCGTCGAAGGCGAATCCGACCTCGGCCTCGGAGGCGGCGACCCGCTCGGCAAGGTGCTCGATGTGGGTCGAGCCGCAGCCGTCGTTGATGTTGCGCCCGTCCGGCTCGGCGGCGATCGCCTCGACCTCGGCGCCGAGCCGCTCGAAGATCGCCGGGGCGGCGCGATGGGTCGCCCCGTTGGCGCAGTCGAGCACCACCTTGCGCCCGGAGAGGTCGAGTGGGAAGGCGGACTCGAGGGCACGCAGGTAGTCCTCCAGCCCACCGTTCAGCTCGCGCACGCAGCCCGGGTTCGTGGCCGGAACGTCTTCGTCGAGCAGCGACTCGATCCGGGTCTCGGCCTCGTCGTCGAGCTTGGTCCCCTCCCCCGAGA
>DATMRN010000197.1:0-2308 GCA_035566275.1 Solirubrobacterales bacterium
CTTCGAGCTTGGGCAGCCCGAGGTGATGTCGGTCGGTTGTCCCGGTGGGGACGGGTGCCTGGCGCCGGCGTCGCTGAAGGCGGTGCTGCGGGTCTTCGAGCGCGCTGCCGCCGGTGTCCTCGGCCCGGGCATGGGCCTGGACCCCGGCTCGGTCGAGCTGGCGCGGGAGGCAGCGGGAACGATCGAGGCGCCGCTGGTGATCGACGCCGACGGCCTCAACGCCTTCGCGGGCCGGCTCGAGCGGATCGCCGCTCGCGAAGCGCCGACGGTCCTGACCCCGCACGCGGGCGAGCTGGGCCGTCTGCTCGGCCGTGATTCGGTGGAGATCTCCGCCCATCGTCTCGCCTCGGCGCGGGAGGCGGCACGGGCCGCCGCCTCGGTGGTCGTGCTGAAGGGCGACGACACGATCGTCACCGACGGAGAGCGGATCGCGGTCAACGCGCTCTCCGCGCCGGAGCTCGCCACCGCCGGAGCCGGCGACGTGCTCTCAGGGATGACCGCCGCCCTGCTCGCCCGCGGCCTGGAGCCCTTCGCGGCGGCCTGCGCGGCGGTCGTCGCCCACGCTCGCGCCGGCCGTGACGCGGCGCGGCGGATCGGCGCCGCCGAGTCGGTGATCGCCACCGACGTGATCGCCTCGATCCCGGCGGGGATGCGTCCCGACGCCCCCGTCGAATAATCTCGCCACTGACAAGGGGGCTTCGCATCGGCTCCGGTCACGAAGAATCAGATATGCACGTTCCCTCCGCCGACACTCGCCTGTGAAAACCGCCGCCGAGATCATGGACGCCGACGTGCCGGCCGTCTCCCCGGATGACGACGCTCGCGCCGCGATCGACCTCCTCGCCAAGACCGAGACGGGGGCGATCCCGGTGGTCGACGACGACCGCAAGGTGGTCGGGATCGTCAGCGAGTCCGACCTGATCCTCAGCGACGAGGAGTCCGACCTCCACCTGCCCCACTACCTGAACATCATGGGGGGAGTCGTCTTCGTCGGCTCGATGAAGGGCTTCGAGGAGCGGCTGAACAAGGCCTTCGCGACCAAGGTCTCCGAGCTGATGACGGCAGACCCGATCGTCGCCCGCGCCGACGAGGACGCCGGGTCGGTGGCGAAGACGATCGCCGACAAGCACCATAACCACCTGCCCGTGGTCGACGCCGACGGCCGCCTGGCCGGCATGGTCACCCGGGCCGACGCGCTCGCCGCGCTCGTCGACGGGTAAGCATGGCGCGGGCGCTCGCCCGGATCGACCTCGGCGCGGTGCAGGCCAACTGCGCGCGGTTGAAGTCGGCCCTGCGCGAGGGCGCGGAGCTGTGCGCGGTCGTCAAGGCGGACGGCTACGGACATGGCGCCGACGCCTGCGCCTCCGTGGCGCTGGCCGGCGGGGCGAGCAGGCTGGCCGTGGCGACCGCGTCCGAGGCCGCGCAGATAGGCCGGCGCCTTCCGCACGTGCCACTGCTGACGATGGGGGCGTTGACCGTCGAGGAGGTGGACGTTGCGCTGGCCGCCGGGTCGGAGCTCGCCGTCTGGCGCGAGGGCTTCCGGCGCCTCCTCTCCGACCGCGCCCGGGCGCAGGGGCGCCCGGCCCGTGTCCACGTCAAGCACGACAGCGGTATGGGCCGGCTCGGCAACCCCGACCCCGCCGAGGTGATGGCGCTGGCCCGCGCCTGCGCGGAGGATCCCCATCTCCAGCTCGCCGGTGTCTGGACCCACTTCGCGACCGCCGACGAGCCCGACTCGGGCTTCTTCGACGAGCAGCTCGATCGCTTCGTGGCGGTGGTCGACGCGGTCAAGGCGGAGTTCCCCGGCGTCACCGCCCACGCCGCCAACAGCGCCGCCGTCTTCCGCGACCCGCGCTCCCACTTCGACATGGCGCGCTGCGGCGTCGCGGTCTACGGGCTCGATCCCTTTCAGGGCGACCCGGCCGAGCGCGGCCTCGCCCCGGCGCTGTCGCTGCGCTCCTACGTCGCCGACGTGAAGCGCTTCGCGGCGGGCGCCAGCGCCGGCTACGGGCGGACCTGGCGGGCCCCGGCCGAGACCTGGGTGGGTGTGCTGCCGCTCGGCTACGGCGACGGGGTGCGCCGCGACCTCTCCAACAACGCCGAGGTGCTCGTCCGCGGCCGCCGCCACCCGCTGGTCGGCGCCGTCTCCATGGACAACGTGACCATCGACCTCGGCCCCGAGACCGAGGTCGAGCCCGGCGAGGAAGCGGTGCTGATCGGCTCGCAGGGGGATGAGACGATCCTCGCTGAGGAGGTGGCGGCGCGCCTCGGCACTATCAACTACGAGGTCACCTGCGGGATCTCGGCG
>DATMRN010000198.1:0-8028 GCA_035566275.1 Solirubrobacterales bacterium
GGCACCGAGAACGCGCTGATGGCCGCCGCCCTGACCCCCGGGCCGACGACGATCGCCAACGCCGCCTCCGAGCCGCACGTGCAGGACCTGGCTCGCCTCCTGACCAGGATGGGCGCCACCGTGGACGGGGTCGGCTCGAACGTGATGACTGTCCACGGCCGCGACCGGCTGGGCGGCGCCGAGCACACGATCTCCCCCGACCACATCGAGGCCGGCAGCTTCATGGCGCTGGCAGCCGCGACCGGCGGGGAGTTGCGGATCCGCGACGCAGGTCCTGCCGACCTGATGATGGTCCGCCGCCAGTTCCGCCGCCTCGGCCTGGAGTCCTCGGTCGAGGGCGAGGACGTGATCGTCGCGCCGGGACAGGCGCTGCGCATACAGTCCGACCTCGGCGACGCGATCCCGAAGATCGAGGACGGCCCCTGGCCCGCCTTCCCGGCTGACCTCACCTCGATCGCGTTGTCCCTCGCCACCCAGGCGGAGGGGGAGATCCTGATCTTCGAGAAGATGTTCGAGAACCGCCTCTTCTTCGTCGACAAGCTGGTCGCGATGGGCGCTCGGATCACGCTGTGCGATCCCCATAGGGCGATCGTCAGCGGTCCGAGCCGGCTTCACGGCGAACGCGTCGAGAGCCCCGACATCCGCGCCGGGATGGCGATGCTCATCGCCGCACTGGCGGCCGACGGCAGCTCGGAGATCGGCAACATCCGCCAGATCGATCGCGGCTACGAGCAGATCGACGAGCGGCTGCGCGGGCTCGGCGCCCAGATTGAACGGGTCTCTGCCGAGGTCCCCGCGTAGCAGGGCTTTCGGCCTCACTCTCGTAAGGTCCGGCGGATGATCCACCCGATCCCGCCCGGAACCCGCGATGTGCTCCCCGATGAGATGCGGGAGCTGCGCCGCCTCCACCTCGCCCTGATCGAGGTGTTCGAGAGCCGTGGCTACGGCGAGGTCGCGACGCCCGCGATCGAGTACGACGAGGTGCTGGCGCGCGGCGACGGGCGCACCGCGGACTCCGCCTACCGTTTTTTCGACGAGCGCGGCGACCTGCTGGCGCTGCGCTCCGACATGACCGTGCCGATCGCCCGCCTGGCCGCCACTCGCTTCGCGAGCGCCGAGCCGCCGTTGCGCCTCTGCTACCTCGCCAACGCCTTCCGGGCGGTGCGCCCGCAGCGCGGCCAGATGCGCGAGTTCGCGCAGGCCGGGGTGGAGCTGATCGGCGCGCCGGCGCCGCAGGGCACCGCCGAGGTGGTCGAGGTGCTGGAGGCGGCGCTCGACGCCGCCGGGCTCGATCGCGCGGTGATCGGCCTCGGCGACTCCGACCTCTACCGCCAGCTCTTGACCGAGTTCGGTGTCGAGGGCGATGCGCGCGACTCGATCCTCGAACGGTTGGCGATGCACGACCTGGTCGGACTCGAGGCTGAGCTCTCCGCGGTCGAGGGAATCGACGAGGAGCAGTGCGCCACCTGCGTCGCCCTCTCCCAGCTTCGTGGTGGCAGCGAGGTGCTGGAGCAGGCCCGCGGCCTCGGCGGCGAAGTCGTGGAGCGGGCGACGTCGCGGATCCAGGAGACCTTTGAGGAGTTGCGGGCGCGGGGCGCGGCGGACCGCGTTCAGATCGACCTCGGACTGCTGCGCGACCTCGGCTACTACAGCGGCGCGATTCTCGAGGTCTACGACCCTGCGCTCGGACACGTGCTGGGCGGCGGGGGTCGCTACGACAGTTTGATGAAGCGCTTCGGCCTCGACCTGCCGGCAGCGGGGTTCGCCCTCTACCTGGAGCGGGTCCACGTCGCCCAGATGGAGGAGGAGTCGAGGAAGGAAGAGGGGGCATCGTGAGCGTGTCGATCGTCACGGTGGCAGCCGGTTATTCGAGTCCGTGGCGATCGACACGCTCACGGGTGGTTCTATGAGTGTCGAGGTCGCAGGCCTGAGTCGTGCCAAGGTGGAGGGGCCGCTGAAGCTGGCGGTGCCGCGCGGCGCGTTGTTCGAGGGGACCCTCGACGCGCTCGACGTGGCGGGGATCGACACGGCCGAGCTGCGCGGCGACTCACGCGCGCTGATCTTCGAGGGGGACGACATCACCCTGGTGACGATGCGGCCCTCAGACGTGCCCACCTATGTCGAGGCCGGCGCCGCCGACGTCGGCATCACCGGCAAGGACGTGTTGCTCGAGCAGGCGGACCGGGTGGTCTATGAGCTGCTCGACCTCGGCTTTGGGCGCTGCCGGATGGTGCTGGCGGGCCGTGTGGGCGACGAGCGGCTGGGCGAGTCCGAGCGCCGGCTGGGGATGATGCGGATCGCGACCAAGTACCCGCGGATCGCCGAGCGGTATTTCGAGCGAACCGGGCGGCAGGTCGAGGTGATCGACGTCAAGGGCTCGGTCGAGCTGGCGCCTCTGATCGGGCTCGCCGACGGGATCGTCGACCTGGTCGCCACCGGGCGCACCCTGGAGGAGAACGACCTCGAGGTCCGTGAGGAGATCGTCGTCTGCACGGCGCGCTTCGTCGCCAACCGGGTCGCGCACAAGCTGCGAGGGGCCGAGGTCGACGAGCTGACCCTGAAACTCAAGGCGGCGGTCACGGGATGAAGGCGCGCCGCTTCGACTGGGAGGGCGCCGCGAAGACCGCGGGCGCGATTCGGGGCTGGGCCTCGGAGTCGGCGCCCGCGGTTGATGTCGCGGCGATCGAGCGCGAAGTCGTCGCAGGGGGCGACGAGGCCGTGCTGCGCCTCACCGCGCGCTTCGACGCGACCGAGCAGCCGCCCATCTCGCTGCGGGTCGCCGAGGGTGAGGCTTCGGCGGCACTCGCGGCGCTGGATACCTCGCTTCGCGGGGCGCTGGAGCTGGCCGCGGCCAACGTCCGCGCCGTCGCCGAGTCTCAGCTCGATTCCAAGCCGCAGGAGGTCGAGTTGCCTCAAGGGCAAACCGTGACGATCCGCGAGGTTCCGGTCGGCGCCGCCGGGGCCTACGCGCCGGGCGGCCGCGCCGTCTATCCCTCCAGCGTCCTCATGTGCTGCATCCCCGCCCGCGTGGCGGGCGTCGAGCGCGTTGCCCTGGCCTCGCCGCCGGGGCCGAACGGCCGGGTCAACCCGCTGGTCCTGGCCGCCGCCGAGCTCTGCGGGGTCGAGGAGGTCTACGCGATGGGAGGCGCCCAGGCGATCTTCGCCCTCGCCCATGGCACTGAGACGATCGCCCCGGTCGACGTGATCGCCGGGCCCGGCAACGCCTGGGTGCGGGAGGCCAAGCGCGCCGTCTACGGGTGGGTCGGGATCGACTCCCTCGCCGGGCCGTCCGAGCTGATGCTTGTCGCCGGGCACGACACCGACCCGGAGTGGGCGGCGCTCGATCTCTGCGCTCAGGCCGAGCACGGCGCCGAGAGCCCGCTGGTCGCCGTCGCGGTCGAGGAAGCGGTGCTCAGCGCGATCGCCGAGACGACCGAACGGCTCGCCGCGGAGCGGCCCAGCGTCGCCGACGCCCCTCTGGCGCTGGTCCGGGTCCCCGACCTCAGCGACGCGATCGACCTCGCCAACGAGTTCGCTCCGGAGCACCTCGAGCTGTTCGAGGAGGACGCCGCGCTGCTCGCCGAGCGGGTGACGACGGCCGGCTGCGTGTTCGCGGGCCGCAACGCCGCCACCGCCTTCGGCGACTATGCCGCCGGCTCCAATCACGTCCTCCCGACCGGCGGCGCCGGCCGCTTCTCGGGCCCGCTCGGCCCCGGCGCCTTCCGGCGACGGATCGCGACCGTCGGCATTCCCGGTGCCGCGGCGGCGGCGCTGGCGCCGCACGTCGACGCCCTCTCCCGCGCCGAGGGCTTCCCCGTCCATGGCGAGTCGGCGATGATTAGACGATGACGCGCACCGCGACAAGGGACCGCAGCACCGCCGAGACCCAGATCCGGCTCTCGCTCGACCTCGAAGGGGGGGAGGCGAACGCGGCCACCGGCGTCGGTTTTCTCGACCACATGCTGGACCTGCTGGCCCGCCACGGGCGACTCGGTCTGAGGGTCGAGGCGAGCGGCGACCTCGAGACCGGCGCCCACCACACGGTGGAGGACGTCGGCATCGTGCTGGGCCAGGCGCTCGACGAGGCGCTGGGCGACCGCGCCGGCATCCGGCGCTACGGCTCCGCGGTGGTGCCGATGGACGAGTCGCTGGCCGAGTGCGCGATCGACGTCTCCGGGCGGCCGCTCTGCGTGTTCGACGCCGAGCTGCCGGCGACCTCGATCGCCGGCTTCGACACCGAGCTCGCCGAGGAGTTCTTCCGCGCCGTCGCCAACAGCGCCAAGCTGACCCTGCACGTCTCGGTTCGCTACGGCACCAACGCCCACCACATGATCGAGGCCTGCTTCAAGGCCTTCGCGCGAGCCCTGCGTGTCGCGGTCTCGCTCGATCCTGACGAGAGCGGCGTGCCGTCTACGAAGGGGACGTTGAGCCAATGAGCGCGGTAGCGACCGAACGTCCATATCTGATTCTTCGTGAGAGAGCGAAGCGCGAGGCGGTGTTATGAGGACCCGGATCGCGATTCTCAACTACGGAGTCGGCAACCTGCGATCGGTCGAGAAGGCGCTCGAACATGTCGGCGTCGAGGCGATCGTCACTGGCGAGCCAGATGCGGTGCGAAGCGCCGACGGCGTAATCCTGCCGGGCGTTGGCGCCTTCCCGAAAGCGATGGAGCGGATCCGCGAGCGGAGGCTCGACGAGCTGATCGCCGAGCGCCGCGAAGCCGCTGTGCCGATCCTCGGCATCTGCCTTGGCCTTCAGCTCCTCTTCGACTCGACCACCGAGCTGGGTGGTGCCACCGGTCTCGGCCTGTTGCCGGGCGAAGTGGTGGAGCTCGACGCCAACGGCCTCAAGGTCCCGCATATCGGCTGGTCGCCGGTTCGCTGGGAGAAGCAGTCGCGGCTCGCCGAGGGAATCGAGAGTGAGACGCCCTTTTATCTCGTCCACTCGTTCGCACCCCGTCCAGCGCCCGCCGACGTGCTCGGCACCGCCGCCTATGGCGACCGCTTCGCCTGTGCGGTCGAGCGCGACAACGTCTTCGGCGTCCAGTTCCACCCCGAGAAGTCGAGCGCCGCCGGCCTGCGGCTGCTCTCCAACTTCGCCGGGGTCTGCGCCTCCGTCCCGGCGTGATCCTCTACCCGGCAATCGACATCCGCGGCGGCGGCGCGGTGCGGCTGCTGCGGGGCGATTACGGGCGCGAGACCGCCTACGATGCCGACCCCGTCGACGCGGCTGCGCGCTGGGCGGGCGAAGGAGCCCGGTACCTGCACGTCGTCGACCTCGACGGGGCGAAGGTGGGGGCGCCGAAGAATCTGGAAGCGGTGCGGCGGATCGCGGCGGCCGTCGACTGCCCGATCCAGGTCGGGGGCGGGTTGCGCGACGCAGATTCAGTCGTCTCGGTGCTGGAGGCGGGGGCGGAGCGGGTGGTCATCGGCACCGCGGCGCTGCGCGATCCTGGGTTTCTGGAGGAAATGCTGACCCGGCATGGCGAGCGCGTCGTGGTCTCGTTGGATGCCCGCCACGGCAGGGTCGCGCTGGCGGGATGGACAGAAGCAGGGAAGGAGGAGGTTGTCGAGGCCGTCGCGGAGCTGAGCTCTCGGGGCGTCGCGCGCTTCCTGTGTACCGCGATCGAGGTCGATGGAACGATGGAGGGCCCCGCGCTGAAGGAGCTGAACCGGATCGCGGCCGCAACCGAGGCCCAGGTGATCGCCTCGGGTGGGGTCGGCAGTCTCTCTCACCTCGAGACGCTGGCGCGCGTAGCCGGCCCCAACGTCGAGGGCGCCATCGTCGGCCGCGCTCTCTACGAGCGCCGCTTCAGTGTCGCGGAGGGCATCGCTGCCTTGCAGTAGGCGGATCGAGTTCGCGTTTTGTCGCGTATGGCGAGACAAAACGCGAACTCATGCCCGCTCTAGGCTGTGGACATGGTTTTGAAGCGGGTCATCCCCTGCCTCGACGTCGACGCCGGCCGTGTCGTCAAGGGGACCAACTTCGTCGGCCTTCGCGACGCCGGCGACCCGGTCGAGCTGGCCGAGCGCTACGACGCCGAGGGCGCCGACGAGCTGGTCTTCCTCGACATCACCGCCTCCCACGAGAAGCGCGAGACGATCGTCGAGCTGGCCCGCCGCACCGCCGACAACGTCTTCATCCCGTTCACGATCGGCGGCGGCATCCGCTCGGTGCAGGACGCCCAGGCGGTGCTCGATGCCGGGGCCGACAAGGTTTCGATCAACTCGGCGGCGCTCGACCGCCCAGAGCTGCTGACCGAGCTGGCCGGCCACTTCGGTGCTCAATGCGTCGTCATAGCAATAGACGCCGCCTCCTCTGCTCCCGCCCAGCCACGACGGGAATCGGATATGGACGTGGCTGGGCTCCCGCGTCCGGGGGGAGCGGCGTCTCGATGGGACGTTTACGTGAACGGCGGCCGCAAGAAGGTCGAAAGACGGGATGCGGTCTCCTGGGCGCGGGAGGCGGTCGAGCGCGGGGCGGGGGAGGTGCTGCTGACCAGCATGGACCGCGACGGCACCAGCGACGGCTACGACATCGGGCTGACCAGGGCGGTGGCCGACGCCGTCACTGTCCCCGTGATCGCCTCCGGGGGCGCCGGGACGCTCGAGCACCTCAGCGAGGCGATCGCCGATGGCGGGGCCGACGCGGTCCTCTGCGCCTCGATCTTCCACTACGGCGCCTACCGGGTGCGCGAGGCCAAGGAACGCCTCGCCGCCGACGGCATCCCGGTCAGGCTGTAGCCCTCAGGGCCCGATCGAGCCGGTCGCGCCGGCGCCTGTGCGCAGGTCTTCGGCCATGCCCGAAACGCCGCTGGAGCCGAGGATCTCGAAGCGGGCCAGTTCGTAGGGCTTACTACGAGTCGCGTAGCCGGGGATCTCGGTCGTCGCGCCGACGTAGCCGGCCGCCTTCACGGCGGCGATCACCGTTTCGTTGAAACGGCCCGCCGGGTAGCAGAAGTCCTCGACCGGGACCCCGTACTTTCGACGCAGGATCGCCCGCGACCCTGCCACTTCTTCCTTCAGCTGTTCGGCGTTCAGGGTCGTGAGGTCGAGGTGGTGGATGGTGTGGGCGGCCAGCTCCCAGCCGGCGCGGATCATCGCTTCGACGTTGCTGGTGTAGAGGTCGGAGCCTTCGGCCTTCAGGTTCAGCACCCCCGGCCAGCCGTGCTTGCGCAGCTCGGGTAGGGCGAAGGTGAACTGCGGCCGGTAGCCGTCGTCGAAGGAGAGGACGACCGGCTTGGCCGGCAGCGTGGCGCCGTGGTACCAGGCGTTCTCGACCTCTTCGAGCGTCACCGCCTGGTAGCCGTGTTCGTCCAGCCAGTCCATCTGGCGGCTGAAGTCGGCGCGCCGCACGAACAGCTCGGGGTAGGGAGCGTTCGGGATCGGCGCCCCGAGCACGTGGTACTCGAGGATCGGGACCGGACCGGTGTGGGGCTTCCAGCCGGGCTGCGGGGTTGCGTTGTGGACCAGGCCGGAGGGCTTTTGCGCCGCCGCGGAGCGGTGGGGCACTGCGCTCGCCTGCTGCGTCGTGCCGCCGCCTCCGCCGTTGGAGCCGAGCAGCACAGCGGCAACCGCGATCGCCACGACGGCCAGGGAGATCCCCGCGATCAGCCGCCGCCGCCGCGCGCGGCGATGCTGCTGCTCGCGGCGGCGGGCGAGGAGCGCCGCGCGCCGATCGTCGGGCTGGTCGGTCTTCCTTGTCGGCTGCTCGGCCATCCGGAGAAGCGATCATGGTAGGACGGACGCCATGTCGACGCCAGGGAAGCCGATCGAGAGCCTCGCGGATGCGTTGGATCGCGCCTACCCCGAGCTTGCCGCCGTCCACGAGGCGGGCGGTGAGCCCGTCTACCTGGTCGGCGGCGCGGTGCGCGACCTGCTGCTCGGCCGCGGGCGTGCCGACCTCGACCTGGTCGTCGAGGGCGACGCGGCGGCCTTCGCCGCCAGGCTAGGCGCCGAGTCGGTCGAGCACGAGCGCTTCGGCACCGCCAAGGCGCAGCTCGACGGTCATGAGGTCGACATTGCCACC
>DATMRN010000199.1:0-5256 GCA_035566275.1 Solirubrobacterales bacterium
CGCTCGTACCACTCCGGAAGCGAGTCGCGGATCGCGGCCTCCAGCACCGAGCCGAAGCCGAGGCGCTGGATGACCAGCGACGGCGGCGCCTTGCCCTTGCGGAACCCGGGCATCCGCATCTCCCGTGCCAGCCCTCGCGCGGCGCGCTGCATGGCGCGCTCGACGTCCTTCGCGGGAACCTCCGCCTCGACCCGGGCGCGCGAGTCGGGAAGCTCTGTGACCGAGGTCTCAATCACACAGGTTCGCGCTCCGCTCGCTGCGCAGAGAACCAGAGATGGATGCTTGCGAGCCCCGCGCTCATGGCGCCGGACCCTAGAGCAATCGCCGCAGCGCGACGGCGAAGTCGATCGCGAAGGAGAGCCCCCGCCCGACCGGGCCGGTGACGATCCAGGCCCTGGTGCGATCAGACCGGGACACGGCGCTCCGCCTCCGCCGCCAGGCTGGGCTCCCGGCCCAAAATCCGCGCCTCCAGCCGCGCCCCCTGACCGGCTGCCACCGCCCGCTGGGCCCGCCGTTCGTCGAGGGGCACGCCATGGTCCTGCGCCAAGTCGAGCAGCCGCTGCTTCTCGATCCCCTCGCGGGCGGCCTCGAAGAAGACCCAGGCGAGCAGGCCGAGGGCGAGGAAGGTCCCCTCGACCATCATGATCACCCCCGCGGTGCTCTGGTCGGCCAGCGGGGTGATCCCCCAATGGCGCTCGCCGGGCGCGTAGATCGTGTAGAGGACGGTGCCCGACCACATCAGCACGTTGCCGAGGACCGCCCCGGCGAAGCGCACGGCGACGATGTAGCCCACCTTCCAGCCGGCGGTGAACCACTGCGGCTTCGGCAGCGGGCCGAACACCGGCATCCACATCATGCAGCCGAAGAAGATGAAGGTGGTGTGCTCGAGCGCGTGGACCGGCGCCGTTCCGTAGGCGGCGTCATACAGCGGCGGGGTGTGCCAGAAGAAGAGGTTGATCGCCCACAGGGGGAAGGCGACGGCGGGATGGGCGAGGATGCGGAGGCGGTCGAAGACGCGGATCGCGAGGACCGGCTGCAGCAGCGGGCCGGTCAGGCCGAGCACCAGCAGCAGCGAGCCGACGTCCCCCAGCAGCAGGTGCTCGGTCATGTGGGCGATCACCAGTTCCTCGGCGATGTCGCCGATCGGGGAGACCAGCGCCAACGCGATAACCAGCAGCCCCGAGGCGAAGCAGGCCTGCCGCCAGAGCGGCACCGGGCGCCCGCGCGCCGAGAGGGTCGCGGCGCGCTTCGCGTAGAGCGCGGCGACGACGATCAGCGGCGCCAGCTCGAGCGGCCCGAAGATGCCGGTGACATGGGCGACCGGGAGCGTCACGCGACCAGCGTAGCGCCGCTCCCCGAGCGGCTACCTCCGCTGCCGCTGGTAGCTTGACTGCGAAAAATGGGCGAGCACGATCACCGCTTCCCGACGATCGGCAGCTACGGCTTCCTCTCCGACTGCCACACCAGCGCCCTGGTCTCCTTCTCCGGCGCCGTCGAGTGGCTGTGTTTGCCGCGTTTCGACTCCCCCAGCGCCTTTGCGGCCCTGCTCGACCGAGGCGCCGGGCACTTCAAGCTCGCGCCGCGCGGCGTCGTCGTCCCGATCAGCCGCCGCTATGAGCCGGGCACCCTCGTGATCGAGACGACCTGGGTGACCGACACCGGCTGGATCGTGATCCACGACGCGCTGACGATCGCCGAGTGGGCCACGGCGGACGGCAAGGGCAGCCGGCCCGACACCGAACACGAGTCCGACCGCTCGCTGTTGCGGACGATGACCTGCATCGACGGCGAGGTCGAGATGGAGATGGAGTGCATGCCGCGCTTCGGCTACGGCCTCGAAGGCGCTTCCTGGAGCGGCGGCGAGCTGGGCGAAGCCGTCGCCCGCGGCGGCGACGGGACCGAGCTGCGGCTGACCGGCGACATGGAGCTGTCGATCGAGGACGGCGTCGCCCGCGGCAAGCTCAAGCTCCGTGAGGACGAGAGCGGCTTCTGCGCCGTCACCTGGGGAGACGGCAACCTCGGCGGCCCGCGCAGCGCGCCCGAGGCGCTGGAGCGGCTGGACTCGACGGAAGAGTTCTGGCGCAGCTGGCTGCGGGACGGCGACTTCCCTGACCATCCCTGGCGAATCCACCTGCAGCGCTCCGCCCTCGTCCTCAAGGGCCTTACCTACACGCCGACCGGCGCGCTCCTCGCCGCGCCGACCACCTCGCTGCCGGAGACCCCCGGCGGCGAACGCAACTGGGACTACCGCTTCTCCTGGATCCGCGACTCGACCTTCAGCCTCTGGGCGCTGCACACGCTCGGCTTCGACCAGGAGGCACGCGACTTCATGCGCTTCATCGTCAACGTCTGCCGCGAGGACCCCGACCTGCAGATCATGTATGGGATCGGTGGCGAGAAGGAGCTGAGCGAGAAGACCCTCGACCACCTGGGAGGGTACGGAGGGGCGAAGCCGGTGCGGATCGGCAACGGCGCCTACGACCAGCGCCAGAACGACGTCTGGGGCGCCCTGCTGGACTCGATCTACCTGCACGAAAAAGCGCTGCGGGGCTCGGGCACGCCGGCCGACCGCCAGCTGATCCGCCACCAGGTGGAAGCGGCGATCGAGGCCTGGCCCAACCCCGACCAGGGCATCTGGGAGTCGCGCGGCGCGCCCCGGCACTACGTCTCCTCGAAGCTGATGATCTGGGTTGCGGTCGACCGCGGCGCCCGCCTCGCCCGCGGCATCGGGTTCGAGGAGATCGCCGAGGAGTGGGAGCGGACCGCCGATCGGATCAAGGATGAGATCCTCGAGCGCGGGGTGCGCGACGGGGTCTTCCGCCAGCACTACGACACCGACGCGCTGGACGCCTCCACCCTGCTGATCCCGCTGCTGCGCTTCCTGCCTCCCGACGACCCGCGGGTCAAGGCCACCGTCGACGCGATCGCCGATCGGCTCACCCGGCACGGCCTGGTCCTCCGCTACAAGGTGCAGGAGACCGACGACGGCCTCAGCGGCGAGGAGGGCACCTTCCTGATCTGCTCCTTCTGGCTGGTCTCGGCGCTCTCGGAGATCGGCGAGCCGAAGCGGGCGCGGGCGCTCTGCGAACGGCTGCTGGGGGTGGCAGGCTGGCTCGACCTCTACGCCGAGGAGCTGGAGGCGGAGAGCGCCCGGCACCTCGGCAACTTCCCCCAGGCCTTCACCCACCTGGCGCTGATCAACGCCGTCTCCCACGTGATCGCCGACGAGCAGCGCGAGGACGGCGGCGTCACCGCCGTCTTCAGCGAGATGGGCGGCGTCCGCGAGGACGCCTGATCGCCCTGCACGTTCTGTCCCTGAAGACAGAAGCTATACAGACAAAAGGTTTCGTTTGCTCTATATTGCCCGCTCGATATGGCGGACCCTGACCGTTCGGACACCAACGATCTCCTGATCGCCCTGCGGCATCCGCTGCGGCGCCAGATCCTACGGGCGATGGCCGGGGACACCCGACCGCTCAGCCCACGCGAGCTGGCGTCCAGCCTCGCCCAGCCACTCAGCAACGTCAGCTACCACGTCAGGGTGCTCGCCGATTGCAGCGTCCTGGAGCTGGTCGGGACCAGGCAGGTGCGGGGCTCCATGCAGCACTTCTACCGCTCCCTGCTGGAGGCGGAGTGGGCGCTGTTCGCCCTCGGGATCGGCGTCGGCGCAGCGGCGAACGGCAACGCGCGGGGGGAAGAGATCGGCTGACAGCTCCCTTGGGTAGGCAGAGGCGCCAGACGTGGACGAGATCGACGACACCCAAAGCCCCAGCCGCGAGGACGCAGCGATCGAGTCCGCCGTCCTCCAGCAGGTGCTCGCCCTCCACCCCACCCAGATCACCCTCGCCGAGCTGACCCGCGAGGTCGGAGGCCAGTCCGCGGGCTTCGCCGAGCGCGACGCGATCGAGCGCGCCGTGCGCGACCTTGCCGGCGCCGGCCTCCTGCACCGCCACGATTCCTTCGTGCTGCCCACCCGCGCCGCCCTCCGCTTCCACGAGCTGCTGGCCGGCTGAGCTCCGCTCAGCGCCCGAGGACGAGGTGGCGGAACTCGGCCTCGAGCCGGGATTCCAGCTCCCGCGCGGCCTCCCCGGCGGCGGGGTCGTCCTCGGCGCTCCCGGTGGCCAGCACCACCGCGGTGGCGGGAAAGCTCTGCAACTGGTCCTCGACCGCCTGCACGAGATCCTCGTCCCCGACCCGCGCCTCGGCGGCGACCCCGGCCTTGGCCAGGGAGGCAACGGTGATCACCAGGTTCCGCTGGGCCCGGCGGCGGGCGGCCTCGAGGTCGGATGCCCAGCGGTCGAGGAAACCGATGCGGGCGGGCGCGAGGACGAGAACCTCCGCCTCGGCCTCCGTGCTGTCGCCCCGTGCCTGACGGGCGATCGCCTGGACCGCCCCGGGCTCCTCCACCGGGCCGCTGACGACGAGGAGGATGTGAGGGCGGGCATCCTGTCGCGGCGCCGAGGCGATCGACTCGCGGGGCCGCTGGCTGACGGCGACGACGACGATCGCGACCCCCACCAGGGCGCCAACCGCAACCCCGACCCCGGGACCGCCGGCGGCGAAGGCGAGGGCCGTTGGGACGGCGATCGCGACGACGATCGCGGGCAACTTCCAGGGAGCCATCGCCCAAGACTGACACGCGCAACCGCCGCCCAAGCAGCGGCGAGGGGCTGCCGAGCTCGCTCACTGCTGCGGGTCCATACCGGTCTCCGGCTCTCCTCCTCCGCCGGTGGGTGAGCCGAAGGAGCTCAGGGTCTCGATCACCTCGTCGTCGGAGACCTGGGAGAAGTCCCGGTACCACTGGCCGACCCCGCGGAGCAGCGCCGGTGTCTGCAGGCAGACGACCTCGTCCGCCTCCTCGCGCAACCGCCTCGCGGAATCGGGTGGGCAAACCGGCACCGCCAGGATCACGCGTCGTGGCTCCTGTCGGCGCACAGCACGCAACGCGGCGGTATCGGTAAGACCTGTCGCGACACCGTCGTCGACGACGATCACCGTCCGATCGCGGAGATCGAGCGGCGGGCGATCGCCGCGATAGGCGACCACACGGCGGCGAAGCTCCGCTGTCTCTCGAGCGAGGATCGAGTCGACCATCTTGGCGCCGATCCCCAGCACCGCCACGGCCTCGGCGTCGATCACGCCCGTCCCGTCCTCGGCGACCGCGCCTATCCCATACTCGGGGTTGTGGGGAGCGCCGAGCTTTCGCACAGCGAGGACTTCAAGCGGCGCGTCCAGCGCCGCGGCGATCTCCCGCGC
>DATMRN010000200.1:0-5010 GCA_035566275.1 Solirubrobacterales bacterium
GCGCGGGTGCCGCGCGAGCCGTCGTGACTCTGGCGGATCGCCTCGCGACCGCTCCCCCGGTCGAGACCGCGCGGCGAGCGTTGGGGGGCGGGGGGGATGCCTGGATCGTCGGCGGCGCGGTCCGCGACGCGGCGCTCGGCCGCGAGGTGGCCGACCTCGACCTCGCGGTGGCGGGCGACCCCGCGGCGGCGGCGAAGGCGATCGCCCGCGAGGGCGGGGGGCATTCCTTCGAGCTCTCGGCCGAGTTCGGGACCTGGCGAGCCGCGGCCGCCGACGGCTCCTGGCAGGTCGACGTCACGTCGCTCAGGGGCGAGGACATCGAGGCCGACCTGGCGGAGCGCGATTTCACGATCGGCGCGGTCACCGTCCCCCTTGCCGGCGGCGAGCTGCTCGATCCCTACGGGGGCTTGGCAGACCTCGACCGGCGCATCCTCCGCGCGGTCGGCGACGGCAGCTTCTCCGCGGACCCGCTGCGGCTCCTGCGCGCGGCGCGGCTGGCGGCGGAGCTGAGCCTCTCGATCGACCCCGGGACCATCGACCTGGCCCGCGCCGAGGCCGCCCGCGCCGCCGACCCCGCCGGCGAGCGCCAGCTCGCTGAGCTGCGCCTGCTCGTCGGCTGCCCCGATCCGCTGCGCGGCCTCGCCCTGCTCGATGAGCTGGGACTCACCGCCGTCGTCCTGCCCGAGCTGGAGGCGCTGCGGGGCGTCGAACAGGGCCCCAACCACCACCTCGACGTCCACGGCCACACCCTCGCGGTGCTGGAACGCACGCTGGAGGTCGAGGCCGACCTCGACCGCTTCGCCGGGGAGCGCGCCGCCGAGGTGGCCGCCCTGCTCGACGAGCCCCTCGCCGACGAGATGACCCGCGGCACGGCCCTGCGCTTCGGCGCCCTCCTGCACGACATCGGCAAGCCGGCGACCCGCGGCGAGCACGACGGCTTCGTCACCTTCATCGGCCACGACCGCGACGGCGTCGAGATCGTCGCCGGGCTCTGTGCGCGGCTGCGCGCCAGCCGCCGGCTGAGCCGGCACCTGGAGGCGCTCACCCTCCATCACCTGCGCCTCGGCTTCCTCGTCCACGAGGCGCCGCTGCCGCCGCGTCGCGTCCACGAGTACCTGCGCGCCACCGAGCCCGTCGCTGCCGACGTGACGCTGCTCACCGTCGCCGACCGCCTCTCCGCGCGCGGCAGCGGCCCCTTCGCCACCGAGGGGGCGATCGAGGCGCACCTCGCCCTCGCCCGCCAGATGCTCGCCGCCGCCATCGACTGGCGCCGCGACGGGCCTCCCGCGCCGCTGCTGCGTGGCGACGAGCTGGCCGCCGAGCTGGGGATCGAGGAGGGGCCGGAGCTGGGCGAGCTGCTCGCCGAGCTGGAGGCGGCGCAGTACGCGGGTGAGGTGACGACTGCCGCCGAGGCGTTGCAACATGCGCGGCAAGTCAGTGGGTGAGCGTGGAGCGAGCAAGCATCCATCTCTGATTCCTTTGCGCAGCGAGCGACGCGCGAACATTTGTATGGGTCAGGTACGCTCCCCGCCGCATGGCCAAAGAGGAAAAGATCGAAATGGAGGGCGAGATCACCGAGGCCCTCCCCAACACGATGTTCCGCGTCAAACTCGACAACGGACACGACGTCCTCGGTCACATCTCCGGCAAGATGCGCCGCCACTACATCCGTATCCTCCCGGGCGACAGGGTGAAGATCGAGCTTTCTCCCTACGACCTCGACAGGGGTCGGATCACCTACCGCTACAAATAGCTCTCCAGAGCCGCCGGGTCGGGATCGGCCAGCTCGGCGGTCAGGGCCGACCAGGCGAAATCCTTAGCGCCCAGGCCTTTGCCGCTGCGGGGGTCGTAGTACTCGCGCTGTCCCTCGCGCTCTACCGCGCCGATCAGGCCCTCGGCCATTCGCGCCGCCTCCTCCTCGTAGCCGAGCCGGCGCATCCCCAGCCAGACCATCCAGGCGGAGTTGACCCAGGTCGGGCCGCGCCAGTAGCGGCGGATCGGGCCGTGCCCTCCGCCGGGCTCATAGCTCGGCTCCGAGGCGGCGACCGAGGGCGGGGCCACCGGGGTGAGGAACTCGCGCCGGTTCAGCAGGTGCTCCTCGATCAGGCGGCGGCCGATCTCCTCGGGAAGGTCGGGCAGGGCGAGGGGAGAGAGGGCGGCCCAGGTGACCACGTCCGGCCGCGCGCCGCCGGGCTGGGCCTCGTCGAGGAACAGCCCGCGGCGCTCGTCCCAGAGCCGCTCGACCAGAGCGGGGGTCGCCGAGGGCCGCCCCAGGGCCTGCCGGGACAGCGACCACATCGTGTTGACCAGCGTCTCGCAGAGCACCGGGCCGCCGCGCTCGCGGATGCGGCGCGCATCGAAGCCGAGACGGCGATTGCGGCGCACCAGCCAGGGGAAGCCGATCCGGGCGTTGGCGCGCCGACCCCAGACCGGGTCGAACTTGGGCGAGGCGTCGAGCCCCGACTCGTCCGGCTGGACGATCCACAGCAGCCCGTCGCCCTCCAGGTCGCGATGCGCAGCGAGCCAGTCCGCCTGCGCCGCGATCCGTGGCTCCTCCGCAGGATCGCCGACCGCGATCCGCCAGGCCCAGGCGAGGAGCGGCGGCTGGATCGTCTCGGTCTGGAAGGAGCTGCGGGAGGCGACGTTGTAGAAGGGCAACCTGCTCAGCGAGACCGGCCGGTGCCAGAAGATCGTGTGGCCGATGAAGCCGTCGGAACGCTGGGCTGCGAGCAGGCTCTCCAGCTCGAGCCGCGAGCGGCTCGGGTCGAACCGCCGCCAGACGATCGCCGCGAAGCAGGAGTCCCAGTACCACTGCCACGGGTAGCGGCTGGGGCTGGGGCGGGTGTAGGCGAAGGCCACGCCCGCGCGCTCGCCCTCGAGCCAGTTCCCGCGCAGGACGCGCTCGGCGATCTCGACCGCCCGGCGCGTCACACGGCGGTGCGGCGCATCTCGCGCAGGGCGAGCGTCCCGAGGACGGCCAGCATCCCGATCAGCGCCAGCACCCCGGGCCAGGTTTCCGCCCAGGTGACGCCGCCGACGAAGCCCTGGCGCGCCGCGTCGACAACCTGGGTCACCGGGTTCACCCGGGCGACCTTCGCCAGCCACCCCTGCAGCAGCGCCAGCGGCGCGTAGGCGGTGGTGGTGAGGATCAGCGCCATCATCCCCGCCTGCATCAGCGGCGCCGCCGACTGGCTCTTGAAGTGGAGTGCCAGCATCGAGCCCCAGCAGGCGGCGACGGCCGCCATCGCGGCGACCATGAAGTAGGCGATCAGGAGCCCGTCGATGCCCGGCCAGCCCGCCCCCAGCGCCAGCGCTACGCCGAGCACGAAGGTGGCCGGGATCAGCGAGCGGGCGCTGGCCGCCAGCACGGTGCCGGCGAGCAGCACCCAGCGCGGGGCGGGGGAGACGAGCAGGCGGTCGAGCCAGCCCTGCTCGATGTCGCGAGCCAGGTTGACGCCTGCCGCAGCTCCGGTGAAGCCCGCCCCCTGGAGCATGCTGACCGGGACGATGAAGCTCTCGTAGCTGCCGGTGGTGAAGCCTTTGAGATGGGTGAGCGCGCCGAAGACGCCGTTCAGCCCGAGGAAGAAGATGGTCGGCGCCAGCACTCCCGGGATCGCCGCCCCCGGCACCCGCAGCAGCTCGTTCTTGGCGCGCGACATCAGCGCCCCGATCGTCGCCAGGTTCGACCGCCAGGCGGAGATCGGAGCCGCCACGGCCGCCGACGCCTCCATTAGCCCACCCTCAGCCGGTGGCGCAGCGCCCGCGCGCTCAGGACCAGGCCCAGCACGACGATGCCGGCGATCGCCAGCACCGCGTCGATCAGGTCGGAGGCGTTGATCCCGGAGATCATCGGGTTGCGGATCCCGTTGACGACAAGGCTGAGCGGGTTGTATTCGGCGATCGCCTGCGCCGGCTGGATCATCAGGCTCTCGGGGAAGAAGGCGGAGGAGAGGAAGAGGACGACGAGGACCAGCGGGAAGAGCCCCTGGACGACGCTGGCGCTGCCGGTCCGCAGGGCAATCGCGGCGCCGATCCCGCCGACCGCCAGCGCGCAGGCGGTGACCAGGACGATCGCGATCAACGCCCCGGGGACGCCGCTGACGATTTCCGCCCCGAAGATCAGCCCGATCGCCAGGAACCAGAGCGCCGAGAACAGCCCCAGCGCAGCGGTCCCCGCCAGCCGCCCGAGGACGATCGCGAAACGTGGGATCGGCGAGGAGAAGAGCCGGTCGGTGAAGCCCATCTCGATGTCGACCGCCAGCGCGATCCCGCCGCTGTTGCCGGCCAGCATCAGCGACTGCATCATCGCCCCGGCCAGCATGAACTGGAGGAAGCTCTGCACCGGGGGGAAGCCGGGCAGGTGGATCGCGGCGCCGGCGCCCCCGGTCTGGATCGCCAGCAGCAGGGTGGGGAAGACGACGATCGGCGCCATCAACTGGGGCCGGCGGAAGGTCTGGCGGATCGAGCGCATGCCCAGCGCCCGCACCACCCGCAGGTTCGTCGCCAGGCCGGTCACGCCTCGACCGGCTCCTTCTCGGCGCTCTCCTCGCTCTCCTCCTCGAGGTGGTAGCCGGTCTTCTCGACGAAGACGTCGTCGAGCGTTGGGCGGACCAGCTCCAGCGACTCGACCGCGACTCCGGCCTCGTCCAGCGCCCGCACCACGCGCGGGATGTCGGCGGCCCCGTTCTCGACCTCGACCAGAACCTTCTTGCCGTCCTTGGGGGGCAGCAGCCTGCCGAGGGGCGCACATATCGCCTCCGCCTGGGCGACCGAGCCCTCGGCCAGCGTCAGCTGAACGTGTGGGTGGCCGATCTCGGCCTTCAGCGACTCCGGCGTCCCTTCGGCGACGATCCTGCCGCTGTCGATGATCCCCACGTTGTCGGCCAGCTGGTCTGCCTCCTCCAGATACTGGGTGGTGAGGAAGACGGTCGTGCCCTCGTCGTTCAGCGCCCGCACCTCCTCCCAGATCGTCTTGCGGCTGACCGGGTCCAGGCCGGTGGTCGGCTCGTC
>DATMRN010000201.1:0-4703 GCA_035566275.1 Solirubrobacterales bacterium
CTGCTCGTCTCGCGGGGCTCGTCGCTCACTTGGGGACCGCCGCGACAGCGCCCGCCTCGGCGAGGCTCTTGACCGGGCTCTTGGCGCCGAGCATCAGCGCGGCGCCGTAGTAGACGAGGAAGGCGCCGCCGCCGATCAGGCCGATGTTCAGCATCAGGGCCTCGGGGTGGATTTCGCCGAAGATGCCGGAGAGCAGTTCCGAGCTACTGGGAAAGGGATTGCCGCCGAGCTTCCCGCCTTCCTTCTTTGCCTGCGCTTCGGCCTTTTGGCGTTCGCCAGGGCTCAGGGAGTCTTGGAATCCGCCATGTGGCCCAGCGTGCTGCAGCTGGCCGAGGAAGCGCTGAAATTCACGGCCGGCGCGCAGGTTGGAGTTGCCTGGCGCCGATTCACCCCGATCGTGGGCGATCGTTTCGCCGTGGGAGTCGGCGAAGCCGATCTCGATCGAGCCGCCCTTGCGGAAGCTGGCGATCGGAGTGCCGGCTTCGACGGTCATCCTTGGGCGCACGCCTGGGAGTACGTCGACGCCCTCATAGACGTAGATGCTGGTGCCGGCTTTCGGCCCCTCGAGCAGCTTGTAGAGGACGCCGCCGCCTTCGGGCCAGCCCGGCGGGGGCTTGGTGGCGAGGATTTCCGCCTTGCCGATCGCGAGGATCGAGTCCGAGCCAGTGAAGTCCTTGCCCTGGTCGGTTCGCCCGGGCTTGGAGTGGAGGAACGGGAAGACGTAGCCGGGGTAGTGGTAGTTGGGCAGCGGACTCATGTGGACCCCTTGCGCTGCGCCGTGCCGAGCATCCGCATCGCCCCCAGGCCGATCATCCCGACGCCGCCGATCACCAGGACGCCGACCAGGCCGATGTGCATCAAGTCGCCCCCAAAGCCACCGGAGCCTTTTTCTTCCGAGGACGGCGTCGACGCCGGCGGCGGCATCGCGGTCGGGTGCGTCGCGCCCTGGTGGGCGCTGGAGACCGGCGCGCTCAGGACTTCGTGGATGTAGGTCGAGCTGCCGGGGTTGTAGCCGCCGAGCCCGGTCTTCTGCATGAAGATCGCGGTCGCCTTGAAGGCTTCGTCTACGTTCTTCCAAGGGTCGACGTGGTACTGGCGGATGTAGGCGGCTCGGGTTTCGGGCGTGAACTGTGTCCAGCCGCGAGCTCCGGCCGAGCTCGGCCCGAGATTCTTGCCGAGGCCCGACTCGACGTAGGCGATCTTCAGCAGCAGGGTCGCGCCGTTGGGGAGCCCGTACTTGTGCGCCTGGCCTTCGGCCAGGTGCCCCCACCTTTCGGCGGCTTCCTGCGCGGCCTTTGGAACCCGAGCCACGCACCTACGCCCCCATCGAGGCGACGCCCATCGAGGCGCCGGCGGCGTGTTCGGTGAGCTCGTGGGGCGCGGTGAGGAGCTTGGAGATCAGCCACGGCAAAGCGAGCAGCAGGACGATCAGGATGATCAGCTTGCTGACGTAGTCGATCGACTCGAGCGCCGGCCAGTGCTCGCCGGGCAGCGGGCTTTCGCTGCCCGGGCCAGGGCCCCCCTTATCCGCAGGCTCGAGCAACGGGAGCCACGAAGGCGGGCCCGTCAGCGGCTTGGGATAGGGGGAGCTGTCTGGCATAGGGCCCTAGGCCTGGGCCGCGACCTTCTTGTGGACGGCGCGGACGAGCGCCTCCCAGAGCCACGGTCCGACCGTGTCCTCGGTGCGCGCGGCGCGCACCTGCGGGTCTTCGGTCACGCCGTAGTCGGCGCAGAAGGCCCGCACGGCGTCCGAGACGCCGGAGTCATAGATCGCGTGGGGATTCTGGCCCGCCGAGATGCTCGTGCCGTAGCTCAGGTGGGCGAGCAGCGCAGCGAGTTCGACCACCTCCTCACCCGCCGAGCCGGAGCTCAGCATGAGGTGATTCTGGGTCAGCGCCGGCGGGTTCTCGACGCCAGGCTCCCAGGGCTGGGGGCCGCTGTAGCCGGCGTAGGGCCACTCGGCGTCCATCACCTTGGGCTCGGCGGGCGCGACCGGCGCCGGCGGCGTCGCCGGCGGAAGCGGACCCTCGGGTACCGGAGGCGGAGGCGGTGGGGCCTGAGCGCCTCCCACCGGCGCGGGCGGTTCGGGTGCCGCTGGCGGGGCTGGGGCGGCGAGCTGGGGAGGGGCGGCTGGCGCCCCGGCCGGCTCGACCTCGGTGATCTCGTCTGCGGGAGTCTCTTGCATCGGTAATTCCTTTCCTAGCGTTTACGATGGGCGCGACGATCAGCTTGGCGATCGGCACGGCCGCCACGGCTGGCGTTGGTGCCGCCGCCACGGCCGGTTGAGCCGGTTGCCCCGCCGTGCTTCTGGCGGTTCTTCTGGCGCTGTTCGTGCTTCTTCTTTTCCGTCTGGGATTTGGTGTGGGGTCCCCTCCCCGGTGGTCCCGGTTGGCCCTGGGCACCGACCTGGCCCTCATCGCCCTGAGGCCCGGGCTGGCCCTGAGGCCCGGGCTGGCCTTCGGGGCCTTCCATCGCGGCGCCCGATTGCGCGCCGCCGCCCGCTCCGGTGGGGTAGCCGTACTGATAGGCGGTCGGGTAGGTGCCTTCCCGCGCAGCTTTTTCGGCAGCTTCGGCCTGGGTTTCGGGGCTCGAGGAGCTCGAGGAGCTGCGCGAGCGCATGAAGAGGTAGACGACGGCGAGCAGGACGACGGCGCCGGCGGCGATGATCATCTGGCGGCGTTTGGGATCGAGCTTGGCCCACCAGCCTTTGCCGGGCGGTTTGGGTTTCGGGGCAGCGCCGGCCATCAGCGGGGCCTCACCGGCAAGCTGGCGGCGATCCGTGGCGGCCCGGCGCCGGAGCTCGCGGTCTTGTTGGTCATCTCCGGCGCGTTGCCGGCGTTGATCACGGCAGAGCGGACCTGGTCGGGGCCGTTGACCTCCGCGGGGGAGCGCCAGACCTGGGGCTGGGGAAGGACAGTGCCGAAGTAGCGGGGACGGGCGGAGTTATCGCCGAGGCGGACGGCGGTGGCGGAGTCGAGCATCGAGGTCCAGAGCTCGCGGATCGCGGTGCCGACGAGGTTCTGCACGGGGACCGCGTCGCCCTCGAACTGGCCATGGGGAGCTTCGGGCGGGGGGGCGGTGAGCATCGGCCCTTCGGTGCGCCCGCGCGCGGCTGTGCGCACGGCCATCGAGCCGCGCGAGGGGAAGCGGTGGCGGGAGGCGAGCATCGCCTGTCCCCTAGAAGGAGCCGCGGCCTTGGAAGTCGCGGATAATTCCGCCCCACCCATGTGCGCCGGCGCCGATCACGCTGACCGCCCCTTTGAAGTGGGTGACGACCAGGAACAGCGCCACGAGGATGACGGTGATTTTCACGAATTCCTTGGTGGTTGCTCTCATCAGCGGCCTCCGGTGATGTTTTGGATGGCCTGACGGCGTGGGTTGCCCGGCATGCGCCGGGGCGCCGACGGGCGGTAGCCAGGCCGGTAGACCTTGCCGGCCTTCAGCCGCGCCCGAGCCTTGGCGATGGTCGAGCCCGGGCCTTCGCTGTAGGCGTGGGGGTTTTCGACTGTTGCGCCAGCTGGAACGCCGGGACCTTCGATCGCGGTCGAGCCGGGGCCTTTGTTGGAGGGGAAGACGTCTTCGAGGCTGAGGAAGCGGTGCAGGGTGCGAGTCACGCTGCCGATCACGCTGGGAAGGGCCGCGGCGCCGGAGCCTGGCTTCTCGGCCGAGCTGAGGACGAGGTAGAAGAGGCTGAGGCCGACGGTGGCGCCGAGGGCGGCCATCGTCGTCGAGCCGGCCGAGCTCGCGGCCGCAGGGATCCCCGTCTGGCGGATGGCACGATCGACGCGCGGCGTCGGGCGCCCCTTGGCGGCCTTGCGCGAGGAGGGGCTGCGCCGGGCGGTCGGGTCGAGGCCGGGGACCGGCTTTCTCCCCGCAGCCGCCGCCGTCCTCTCTGTCGCCGGCGGCTTGCGAGGAGTAGCGACGACTGGCTGCTTCGAGCCTATCCGCTGGCGCCCCTCGTGGACAGGACCGGAGCCGTGGCCGCGCTCGCGGGCGAAGGCCTCGGCGCCGCCGGGCGGGACATTCTCCAGTTCGGGGAAGCGGGCCTCGAGATCGGCGATCGCCTCGCGGTACTGCTCGCGGGCTTCATCCCCGCTCGCCTTGGCTTCGCGCTGTTGCCAGCGCTCGCGCAGGCGCGCAGCGGAGACGACGCCTCGCACGTTCTGGGCCTGGTCGAGGACGCTCACGGGCGGCCTTTCTCGTTGCCGGTGAGGATGGTGAAGCCGATCAGCAGCGCCCAGAGGCCGATGCTGACGAATAGCCAGCCGCCGGTCGTTCGCAGGCCGGCGACCTGGCGGTCGACCGTTGCCTGAAGGCCGCCGACCGTCTGGTGGAACTCGGCCTGGCTAAGGATGTAGTCGGGCGCCTGGGGGCGCTCAGGCGGCGTCTCTCTGTCGGGGCGCTCGCTCATGTCCCCAGAAGGTGGTTGACCAGGGTTTTGCCCTGGCTGTCCTTGCGGACGGTCCGCAGGATCAGGAAGAGGCCGAGGAGTATCAGAGCCGCGCCGGTCCACTTCACCCGTTCACCTGCCCGAGGAACTTCGCCCGCCACCAGGCCGTAGGACCGCCGGTCCCGTGCTTGACGAGTTGGATGAAGAGCGCGATGAAGACCAGGAGCACGAGCAATTTCGCGATCTCTTCCATCAGCCGAGGGCCGCGCCCGCTTTGACGTGCTTGCCGAAGCCGCCGGCGGAGCCGCCGGCG
>DATMRN010000202.1:0-6856 GCA_035566275.1 Solirubrobacterales bacterium
GCTCGGGGCAGGCGACGACCCCGGCGGAGACGGCGATGCTCAGGCCCCCGGCGGCCTCGAGCTCGTCCAGCATCCGCAGCAGCCGCTCCGCCATCTGCACCCCTTCGACCGTGGTCTGGTTCGGCGCCAGCACGCAGATGCCGTCCTCCTCCAACCGAAAGGCCTCGTCGACGAGGCGGATGCTGTCGCGCAGCGCCGCACCGACCACGGCCAGCACCGTCTCCTGCCCGCCGCCGGCGGCGCCGTTGCGGGTGCCGGGGCCCTCAACGTCGAAGACGACCAGGCCGAAGGGGTGCCCGTAGCGCCTGTTCGTCTCGATCAGCTGGTCGAGCCGGCGCCGCATCTGCCCCGGCCGGTAGAGGCTGTTGAGCGGGTCGTGGTCCGGCGCCGCGCCGGCCCGCTCGCAGACGGCTCCGACCGCGGTGGCCGTGACCGAGCCGAACTCCTCAGCAAGTTGCTGGGCCGTCGTCGCGAACAGCTCGGCGTCGGCGTCGACCAGCTGGGTGTGCAGCTTCGAGAGCAGCGAGGCCTGTAGGGAGGACACCTCTCGCGCGAGCCGACCGGCTCGCGAGCCGGCCCCCTGCTCGGTATCGGTGCGGACGCCGCTTGCCACGTCGAGACCCTGTCGGATGGGCCGGACGGCGACAATCCCAGAAATCGCTATTTGCGATCAGACTCTTGTCCAGGCCGGATGTTCTAGTCGAGACTGCGGCGTCCCGCCAGCGCCTTGCCGAGCGTCACCTCGTCGGCGTGCTCGAGGTCGGCCCCCACCGGCAGCCCGCTGGCGAGGCGGGTGACGGTGACCGTGCCCCGCAGGCGCTCGGCGATGTGCAGGGCGGTCGCCTCGCCGGTCGTGGTCGGGTTGGTGGCGAGGATGACTTCGCGCGCCTCGCCGTCGGCGACCCGCCGCAGCAGCTCGGCGATCTTCAGGTCCTCGGCGTCGACGCCGTCGATCGGCGAGAGGGCGCCGCCGAGCACGTGGTAGAGGCCGCGGTACTCGTGGGTGCGCTCGATCGGGATCACGTCGGCGGGCTCCTCCACCACGCAGATCAGCGCACGGTCGCGGGAGGTGTCGGCGCAGATCCGGCAGCGCGGGCCCTCGGAGAGGTTGAAGCACTCCTCGCAGAGGCCGACCTTCTCCTTCACCTCGCGGATCGCGACGGCGAGCGCCTCGGCCTCGCCGTCGTCGGTGCGCAGCAGGTGGAAGGCGAGCCGCTGCGCGGTGCGCTGGCCGATCCCCGGCAGCCGCGAGAGCTCGGCGACGAGGCGAGCCAGCGGCGCGGGGCCCTCCGCGCTCAAGCCCCCGGCAGGCCGAGGCCGCCCATGCCGCCCCCGCCGAGGCCGCCGGCGATCCCGCCCATCTTCGAGGAGGCCAGCTCCTGGGCGGCGCGCAGCGCCTCGTTGACCGCCGCCTGCACCATGTCGGAGAGCAGCTCGGCCTCCTCGGGGTCGATCGCCTCGGGGTCGATCGCGATCTCGCGCAGGGTCAGGTCGCCACCCATCTTCACCTTGACCATGCCGCCGCCGGCGCTCGCCTCGACCACCTCGTCCTTGAGCGCCTCCTGCGCCTGCAGCATCTCGTTCTGCATCTGCTGCGCCTGCTTCATCAGGGCGTTCACATCGAAGCCTCCGGGCCCACCGCCTCGTACCACCTAACTGACCTCCTCCGCGTCGAACTCGCTCTTAAGCCTCTCCAGCAGCTCCTGCTCGTCGACCGTCTCCTCCTCGGCGTTCGGGGTCGCGGTCGCCTCTCCATCGAGCACCACGTACGCGGGCCGCAACTGCTCACCGATAACCGACTCCAGTGCCGCCGTCATCAACTCGCGCTTGTCCGGTGCCTCGGCCTTGCGTTTATTGAACGTCGAGCTCGCCGGGAACCCAACCTTCAAAGTTGCGCCGTCGCGATCGATCTCAACCGGGCGCGCGCCCTCAAACAGCGCAGCTAGCGCCGGCGCACTGGACTGTCGCAACTGATCGAGGACCGCAGGCCACAGACGAACGATCCGCTCCAAATCGACCAGCTCCCCGCTGACCGCCTCTGGGCCGTCGTCAGACGCCTCCTCAGAACCTTCAGCCTCTTGCGGAGCGCTCTCGGTCATATCGGGCTCAGACTGTGTGTTCGAATCGAGCCGCGTGTCTGGCTCGCGGGGGAGGGGGGTCGAGGACGGGCCCTCCGCCCGCAGGCCCCCCTCCCCCGCGCCCGCGGCCTCGAATCGAGCGTCCCTCTCCAACCTCTCGATCCGTCGTAGCAATCCCTCAGTCGACGGATCGAGGTCTGGGCGAGCGGCTTTGAGCAGCGCGATCTCGACCGCCATGCGGGCGTCGTCTCCCTCGCGGACGGATGTCAGCGCCGCCGCCAGCTCATCGATGGTTCGGACCAGGGTCGCGGCGCCGATTGCGGCGGCCTGGGCGGCGAGGCGGTTGGAGTCGGAGGCGGTCACCACGAAGGTGTTGGGAACCTCGCCGATCGTTTGGGTGACGAGGAGGTGGCGGAGGTGGGCGAGCAGGTCTCGGGCGAACTGGGCCGGGTCGCGGCCGGACCGGGCCATCTTCTCGACGCCCAGCAGGACCGCCTTCGGGTCTTCGGCGACCACCGCGTCGACCGCGTCGAAGAGCAGCTCGGCGTCGGCTGCGCCGAGCAGCTCCAGAACCGCGTCGAGGCCGACCTGCTCGCCGCCGAAGGCGACCAGCTGGTCGAGGGTGCCGAGCGCGTCGCGGAAGCTGCCGGAGGCCGAGCGGGCGATCATCGCCACGGCGCCGTCGTCGGCCTCGATGCCCTCGGCGGCGGCGACCCTGCGAAGCACCTCGGAGATCTGCTCGAGCGAGGGCCGCTGGAAGTCGAAACGCTGGCAACGGTCGGCGATCGTCGCCATCACCTTGTGGGACTCGGTGGTGGCGAGCACGAAGACGGTGTTCGGCGGCGGCTCCTCCAGCGTCTTCAGGAAGGCGTTCCAGGCCTCCTTGGTCAGCATGTGGGCCTCGTCGAGGATGTAGACCTTCCAGCGGCCGGCGGCTGGGGCGTAGGCGACTCGCTCGCGCAGGTCGCGGACGTCGTCGACCGAGCGGTTGGAGGCGGCGTCCATCTCGATCACGTCGATCGAGGTGCCGGCGGCGATCGTCACGCAGGATTCGCACTCGCCGCAGGGCGTGACCGTCGGCCCGCCGCGCTCGCAGTTGAGCGAGCGGGCGAGGATCTTCGCCATCGAGGTCTTGCCGGTGCCGCGCGAGCCGACGAAGAGGTAGGCGTGGTGGACCTTGTCCCGCTCGACCGCGTTGCGCAGGGTGCGGACGACGTGCTGCTGGCCGACCACCTCGTCGAAGGAGCCGGGGCGGTGGCGGCGGTAGAGGGAGGTCGACTCGTTCATCGGGGACCGAGGCCAGTGTATCCACGGGCCGGGTGCGCCTCTGAGGGCGTGTCTGAGCTTTCGGGGTCCATACCACCCATAAACTCAGACACGCCCTCAGAGGCCGGCACCGGTACCTTGCGCCGGTGTCATCGAGGGTTTCCAGCTGGCTTGCGCCGGCCACCTGGATCGCCGCGGTGACGGCGGTGCTGCTGGCGCTGTTCCCGGTCGGATTCCCCAACTACGACACGATCTACGCCCTGGTCTGGGGGCGCGAACTGGCCCACGGGGTCGGCCCCGACTACGGCTCGGCGCTGCCTCCCACCCCCCACCCGCTCGCCGACCTCGTCGGGCTGGTGGCGACGCCGCTCGGGAACGGCGCGATCGCGGTGACGATGGTGATCGCCTACGCCTCGCTGGGCCTGGTCGGCTACCTCGTCTACCGCCTCGGCTCGCTCTGGTTCGACCGCTGGATCGGCGCCGTCGCTGCCGCGATCGTCCTCACCCGCGCGCCGTTCCTCTCCAACGGCCTGCGCGCCTACGTCGACCTCCCCTACATCGCCCTCTGCCTGGGAGCGCTGACGATCGAGTCCAAGCGCCCGCGCGCCGGCTGGCCCGTCTTGGCCCTCCTAGCCCTGGCCGGCCTGCTCCGCCCCGAGGCCTGGCTCTTCTCCCTCGCCTACCTCAGCTACCTGCTGCTCGGCCACGAGAGATCGTCCCGGCCGCGCGGTGTCGAAGAGGAGATGAGGGCGCCCCTCGAACGGGCGGATACTCAAAGTGCCGGCCTGATTAGGCCGGCACTTGTCCGGGCGAGGGGCGCCCTCATCTCCTCACCCTCACGCGGCGCGGTTCTCATCGCCCTGGCCCTGGCCGCCCCGATCCTCTGGGCGCTGTTCGACTGGATCACCACCGGCAGTCCCACCTACTCGTTCACCGGTACCCGCGAAACGGTCGAAACGCTGAAACGGCAGACCGGCCCCGTCGACCTCGTCCTCTACGGGCCCCGTCGGCTCGGCGAAGTCCTGCAGTGGCCGGGGATGGTCGGCGCCCTCGGGGGCGTCGTCCTCGGCCTCGCCTTCCTGCGGCGGCGCTCGGCGCTCGGCCTCGCCGCCGCCGTGCTGGCGCTCGGCGCCTTCGCCCTGCTCGGCTCCGCCGGCCTGGCGATCATCGCCCGCTACACGATGCTCGCCGGAGCGGTGCTCGCGGTCTTCGTCGCGCTGGCGCTGCTCGGCTGGCGGCTGCTGGAGCCCGGCCACCCGTGGCGACGGCGCTGGCAGGTGTTCGCTGGGGTCGTCGCCCTGATGTTCGTCATCTGGCTCCCCAACCAGTGGCGCCTCGACTCCACGGTCAACAGCGACCTGACCAACCAGGGCACGATCGAGCGCGACCTCACCCATCTGGTCGACGCGGGAGCCTTCCGCCCCCTATGCGGACCGATCGCTGTGCCAAATCACCGCGCCATCCCCCGCCTCGCCTTCGGCCTCGCAATCAAGCCGACCGAAATCGTCAGCGCCAGCGAGGCGAAGAAGATCCCCAGCCACGGCTACTTCGTAGACCCGGCCAGCCCCTTCGTAATCCACAACTTCATCCTCGACCCCAACGACCCGACCCGCTTCTCCCTCACAGTCCCTCACGGCTTCCACCTCGTCGCCCAGAACGAGTCGTGGAAGGTCTACCGTCACTGCTGATGGCGGCGATCGAACTTCGGAACGTGGTCAAGCGGTTCGGGCCGATCACGGCGGTGGACGGGCTCGACCTCGACGTGCCGGCGGGGATCTGCCTCGGCCTGCTCGGGCCCAACGGCGCCGGCAAGTCGACGACGATGCGCCTGCTCACCGGTCAGGCGATCCCCGACGCCGGCGAGCTGCGGGTGCTCGGCCACGAGCTGCCCGGCGACTCGAAGGCGGCCCGCGCCGAGATGGGCGTCGTCCCGCAGCTCGACAACCTCGACGTCGACGTCACGGTCGAGGACAACCTCGCCGTGTACGCGCGGCTGTACCGGGTCAAGGACGTCGGCGCCGCCGTCGATCGGGCGCTCGACCTGGCCCGCCTGCGCGAGCGACGCCGCGACGCCGTCGACGAGCTCTCCGGCGGTATGCGGCGCAGGCTGCTGCTGGCGCGCGGGCTCGTCCACGAGCCGCGGCTGATCCTGCTCGACGAGCCGACCGTCGGCCTCGACCCGCAGATCCGCACCGAGCTCTGGACGCTGATCGGCGAGCTGAAATCTCGCGGCACCACGATCCTGATGTCGACCCACTACATCGAGGAGGCCGAGCGGCTCGCCGACGAAGTCGCGGTGATGGCGAAGGGGAGGATCATCGCCCGCGGCCACCCGGCGAAGCTGATCGGCGAGCACGCCGGAGAGCTGACGGCCGAGGTCTACGGGCCACCGGACCGGCTCGCCGAGGTGCGGGCCGGCGCCGAGGCCCAGGGCCTGGTGGTGCGCGCGGCCGGCCCGGCGGTCGCGATAGTCGGCTCCGAGCGAGCCGGCAACGGCGAGATCCCCAGCGAGGCGGTGGTCCGCGCCGCGACGCTCGAGGACGTCTTCGTCCTGCTCACCGGCGAGGAGGCGGAGTGAGCAGCGCCGGGACGAGGACGATGAGACGGCTCGAACCCGCCGCGATAGCCGGCGTGATGAGCCGCGAGGCTGCCAACTTCCGCACCTACTGGAAGGGGACGACCTTCTCCAGCGTGCTCGAACCGATCGTCTACCTGCTCGCCTTCGGGCTGGGGCTCGGAGCGACGCTCGTCGACGAAGTCAACGGCGTCCCCTACATCCAGTTCGTCGGCACCGGCATGGTGGCGACCGCGGTGATCTTCTCCAGCGCCCTGCCGGCGATGTTCGGCACCTTCGTCAAGCACCGCTTCCAGAACACCTACGAAGCGATCCTGGCGGCGCCGGTCGACGTCGAAGAGCTGGTCAGCGCCGAGATGCTCTGGATCGGCATCCGCTCGGGCTTCTACGGCTGCTTCCCGCTGCTGGTGACGATGGCGTTCGGCCTCAACCCCGCCCCGGGGATGCTGCTGGTGCCGCTCTTCTGCTTCGTCACCGCCCTCGGCTTCGCCGGCTTCGGCGTCGCGATGGCGGCCACGGTCGCCAAGATCGACCAGTTCAACTACGTCACGGCGCTCTGCATCACCCCCCTCTTCCTGATCGCCGGGACCTTCTTCCCGATCTCCGGCCTGCCCGAGGGAGTCCAGCTGGTGGCCCAGGTCAACCCGCTGCATCAGCTGGTCGAATTGGTGCGCGGGGGAGCCTTCGGCTTCGAGGCGGTCGACCTGGCGCGGTTCGCCTTCCTCGTCGCCTTCGCGCTTCTCATGTGGCGGATAGCGATCAGCCGGATGACCTCGCGGCTGATCGACTGAGCGCACGCCCAGAGGGTAAAACGGACCGTGCACCCGCCTTCGAAGCGAAGTCCCCGGGCGTGCCCGTCGCGCTTGGCTCGGGCCGGGCTCGCCTGCGGCACCCGCGGCTTCCGCTTAAGGCTGCTTCCTTCCGGACCTGACCTGGT